>NZ_JAJQRC010000004.1:0-153155 GCF_046533115.1 Treponema sp. TIM-1 | reverse complement strand
TCTCCTCTGTTTGGGGGACCCCGACGGTAAGCCGGGGTTTTTGCCCGGGGAAAAACGGCATTTTTCCCCCCCCCCCCCCCCGCTAGGACTACCGGGAATTTTCAGCCGCCACAAAATCACCATTCTCAGGAAGGGTATTGCTTTTTGCTATCCCTGTCTACGTTTTTTCAATACCAGGCGATTTTTTTTCTCAGGAGAATTACAGCGTTAAGTCTGTAAATATAAATTTTTTGGAGGATAATCTATGAAAAGGTTTCTTTTAACCGGAATGATGCTCCTGTCCATGACCGCGCTGATTTTTGCCGGCGGACAGCAGCAGGGTGGGACGCAGCCGAGCGGGGGCAGTACCCCGGCGGTAAGCGTCAACGAAGACGGTACGGTCAACAACCCGGAAGATGTGGTGGTGGACCCCAACAAGTTGGTCTTCTGGTCCCTGTTCGCCGGGGGTGACGGCGCCTGGATGGACCGGATCATCGCAGATTATAACGCCACCGGTCCCACCCGGCAGGTACAGTCGGTCATGTTGGTATGGGCGGATTATTATACCAAATTCGGTACCGCGGTAGCCGCCCGCCGGGGCCCGGATATCGGGGTTTCCCATATTTCCCGGCTGCCGGAACTGGTGGAACAGGGCATGGTTATTGCTGTTGACGATTATGCCGCAAAAGCGGGGGTTAGCTGGAATGATTTTGCCCCTGCCATGGTAGAGGGGATCACCTTTAACGGCAAGAAATATGCCATACCCCTGGATACCCATGCGGAGATTATGTACGCCAACCTGGATAAGATCAAAGCCGCCGGGATACCCCTGACCAATAACCAGCTTTCCATCGCCAATGCCGCGGAATTTAAGGCTATCCTGGAAAAACTCAAATCCACGCTCCAGTCCGGTGAAACCGTTATTGCCCTTAGCCAGCAGGGGGACGATCCTTACCGGGTATGGTGGGCCACCTATTTCCAGATGGGCGGAACCCCCCTGGTTAACGCCGCGGGCACCCAGGTTACCCTGGATCAGGCCATCGCCATTCGGGCAGCGGATTATATCAAGAGTCTCTGGACCGACGGTTATATCCTGCCCGGTATAGAGGATCATCAGCGTTTCTTTCAGGATGGACACGCCGCCCTGTCCTATTGCGGTACCTGGGCAACCGGGGTTTTTGGCGAAACCAAGGGACTCAATTTCGTTGGTCAGCCCTATCCCCGGCTCTTTGGAACCAATGACGCCTGCTGGGCGGACGCCCACGTTTTTGTGATTCCCACCAAGCAGGCCCGGAACGCGGCGAATACCCAGGCGGCGGTGGACTTTAGCTTCTGGGCCGCCTCCAAGGGCGGAGCTACCTGGGCGCAGTCCGGCCAGATCCCCTCCCACATCCCGGTGCAGTCCAGCCCGGCTTTTACCGCCCTTCCGTACCGGTCGGGTTATTCCCGGGCCGCCTCCACCGCGGTACTTCCTTCAAAGAATGTTAACTTCGGGGCGATCAAAGATTCCATCATTCAGAATCTGAATACCTTCTGGGCCAACCAGACGACTTCAACCGCGGCGATTCAAAATATTATTTCCGAGATGAACGCGATTATTAAGCGCTAGTTTTACCCGGGAAACGGGAACAAATTCCCGTTTCCCTTATTTTTTTATGGGGAACAGATGGGATGGAAAAAAAGAATAAACCGCTCTTTTCAAAAACCCTGACGGCATTTTTGTTTTTATTTCCTTTTTTTGTATTGTATACCACATTTATCATTTGGCCGGTGATCCAGGGAGTGTATGTGAGTCTCCACAAATGGGGCCTCATGGGCAAGATCCGTTTTTTGGGATTGGGAAATTATACCCGTTTTCTCCAGGACAAATATTTCTGGGAAGCCCTCTGGCATACCACCTGGTTTGTCATTATCTCGGTTCCCCTGCTGGTGGCGGTTCCCCTCTGTCTGGGGATCCTGGCAAACCGCGGACTTAGGATCAAAAAATTCCTGCGGATCGCCTATTATGTACCGACGGTGCTTTCGGTGGCGGTGATCTCCCGGATCGTCCGGTGGTTTTTTGAACCCTATTGGGGGGTATTGAGTTTTCTGCTCCACGATTTGGGGATCCTGGCCCAGGGGGAGGAAATTATGTGGCTTCAAAATATAGGGCTCATCTGGACGGTGGTTACCCTGATTACGGTCTGGTGGACCATAGGGTTCAGCATGATGCTGGTTATTTCCGCCCTCCAGGATATTCCCGAACAGCTTTATGAGGCGGCGGAACTGGACGGCGCTGGGAAAGCCCGGCAGCTCTTCGGCATAACCCTGCCCCTGCTCAAACCCGTAACCTATCTTATCCTGCTGCTTCAGACCATTGCTTCCTTTAAAATTTTCGGTCAGATCCAGCTAATCACCGGGGGCGGTCCCGGTACGGCGACCCGGCCTCTGATTCACTATGTATATGACGTCGCTTTCCGGCAGAGTGATATGGGCTATGGCGCGGCCATGTCCTATGCCCTGTTTCTCATTCTGGTGGTCCTTTCCTATATACAACTGCGCATTCAGCGGAAGAAGGAGGAATAGTTATGAGAATATACCGTAAATACAGTGCCGGAAATATTATCCTGACCCTCCTTTCCCTAACCATTGCGGTGATCTTTCTTTTTCCCTTGATATTCGGCCTTTTCGCGTCCCTAAGACCCGAAAGTGCCTCCGCTAGGCATTTCATTGACTGGTTTAAGCCCCCCTATACCCTGGCGAATTATGTATATATCCTCGGGAAAAGCAGTGTGCCCATATGGACCTTTAACAGCTTCCTCATCGCCGTCATTAGTACCGGTCTGGGCTTGTCGGTTTCCGCCCTGGCGGCATACCCCCTGGCAAAGATGGAATTTTGGGGCAAGCGGAGTATCTTTTTCTATTTTCTTATGGGCCTTATGGTTCCGGGGGAGGCCACCATTGTGCCCCTTTTTATCACCGTCAACGGCCTTTATATGATCGACACCTATGCGGGGATGATACTGCCGGGAATCGCCGGTTCCATGGGGCTGATTATCATGGTAAGTTTTTTTAAAAGCATCCCCAAGGAACTCATCGAAGTGGCCCAGATTGACGGGGCAAAACATCCGGTTATTTTTTCCCGGATCGTTATCCCCCTTTCCCGGACGGTGCTGGTTACCAACTGCATCCTGTCCTTTATCGCCTCTTGGAACAATTATCTATGGCCCCTCCTCTGTGCCATGAGCGAACGGATGTTTACCCTGCCCGTGGGACTGCCCACCTTCGAAAATACCTATGCTACGGATCGGGTGATCCCTATCACCAGTAATATGGCGGCATCCATCCCGGCGATCATCATATTCCTCATCTTTGAACAGCAGATCACCCAGGGTATTGCCATGACGGGAATCAAAGAGTAAAGTGAATCGTTTTTTAATATTGGCATTATCAAGGGCATCCCTTTTTCTTGGGCTGCCCATTATACTTGGTGCCTGCCTCAGCGTAGGACCGCCTCCGCAACAAGGAGTCCCCATGGACACCCGTTTTCCCAGTGTGCCCCTCATCACCTGCGATCCCTATTTTTCGGTTTGGTCCCCCGCGGACCGGCTCTATGACCGCGACACCGTCC
Organism: Treponema sp. TIM-1; assembly: GCF_046533115.1. Lineage (NCBI taxonomy): Bacteria > Pseudomonadati > Spirochaetota > Spirochaetia > Treponematales > Treponemataceae > Treponema > Treponema sp. TIM-1. The sequence goes on along the minus strand of NZ_JAJQRC010000004.1, from coordinate 149,566 downwards.
ATTGGACCGGCCGGGTCCAGCGGATCTCCGGTCTGGTGTCGGTGGATGATACCGTCTACCGGTTTATGGGCTTGGGCTCTGAGCCGGTCCTTACCCAGACCGCCCTGGAGCTCAGGGCCACCTCTTCCCGGTATTGTTTTGAAGGGGCGGGGATAACCCTGGAGATAAGTTTCCTCTCCCCCCTCCTGCTTGATGACCTGGACCTTCTGTCCCGTCCTGTTTCCTATATCGGGGTAAAGGTGGCGGCCGGGAATCATAGGGTGGCGGTAACCTTTGCGTTTGACGGTAGTTTTTGCAAATACGGCGATAATCCCGCCCCCCTGGTCGGCGGTACCCATGCCCTGGAGGGCTGCCGTGCCGGATGGCTGGGACAACGGAAACAGGCCCCCTTAAGCCACAGTGGGGATGATGTTACCATCGACTGGGGGTATCTGTACCTGGCGGTACCGGAAGGGCAGGGTAGGGTTTTTATATCAGGCGCGGGACAGGAATTGTCCGCCCGGTTGGAATTTCCGGATCTGTCCGGCGGAGAAGGGCTGGTGGCGGCGGCCTACGATGATCTGGCATCGATCAACTATTTTGGGGAAACCCGCCGGGCCTATTGGGCCCGGGAAGGGAAATCTTTCCTTACCCTGCTAGAGGAAGCGGTGGCGGATTATGAACCCCTTAGAGACCGCTGTACTCGGTTTGACGCGGAATTAAACGAAAAGGCCCTGGCTTCGGGCGGGACGGATTATCAACGGATTCTTAGCCTGGCATACCGGCAAACCATTGCGGCCCACAAGCTTATCACCGACGAGCATGGGGAGCTGGTCTTTATCTCCAAGGAATGTTTTTCCAACGGCTGCGCCGCCACGGTGGATGTGAGCTATCCTTCGGTCCCCCTCTATCTCTTGTACAACCCCGAACTGGTCAAGGGAATGCTCAGGCCCATTCTCCGCTTTGCCCGGCAGCCGGTCTGGACCTACGACTTTGCCCCCCATGACGCGGGCCGTTACCCCTATGTGACCGGTCAAGTATACGGGCTCCGGCAACATTCCATAGGTAACACCGAGGTGTATCCCCCCTTCTATGCCTTTCCCGCCAATTCGGCCCTCTACGATCTCCGTTCCCAGATGCCGGTGGAGGAATGCGGCAACATGCTTATCATGATGGCCGCTGTTGCCAAGGCCGAGGGGAATGTCGATTTTTCCAGGCCCCATTTTGATCTGGCAAAAAAATGGGTCCGCTACCTTATCGAATATGGGGAAGATCCCGGGGAACAGCTCTGTACCGATGATTTTGCCGGCCACCTGGCCCATAACTGCAACCTTGCCGCCAAGGCGATCATGGGGATCGAGGCCTACGCCATCCTCCTTGATATGGCGGGGGACCGGACCGAGGCCGGGGAGTACCATGCCAAGGCCCAAGCCCTGGCCGCCGCCTGGATTAAGAATACCCGCCGGGGGGATCATACCGCCCTGGTATTTGACCGGGAGGATGGCTGGAGCCTTAAATACAACCTGATCTGGGATAAGCTCTTTGGAAGCGGTTTATTTGATCCGGCGATCTACGAAACCGAGATTCGCTGGTACCTGAAAAAACAGAATCCCTACGGGGTACCCCTGGACAGCCGCCGGGAGTATACCAAATCGGACTGGATCCTTTGGGTGGCCGCCTTTACCGACCATAAGCCGGATCGGGAGGCCCTGATAAAGCCGGTGGCGGCCTTTTTACGGGACACCCCGGACCGGGTTCCCTTTTCCGACTGGTACGATACCCTGAACGCCAAACACTATTACTTTCAGAACCGCACGGTCCAGGGGGGGCTCTTTATGGTACTGTTAGCCGATGCCTGGGCTACAGCCCCTTGATCCATTCGTTGAGTTTATCAATTACCCCCTGCCGCTGCTGCTTTTTGGGGTTAATAAAATCTATCTCCCCCACAAAGGTATTGTCCGGAAGTTTGGCTTTTATTTTGTCAAAAACCTTCCCCCTTCCGCCGGCATGGCAGCAAAAAAGAGCGATCTTTTTGTTGCGGATCCGCTGTTCCCCCAAAAAGGTATTCAAGGCCGGCGACGGGCTTGCCGCCCATACCGGGGTACCGATGATGATAAGATCATAGGCTTCAGGATCGATCGTATAGGGCTTAAGGGAGGGAGTTTTCTTCATTAATACCTGGCTGCCGCCCCAGAGGTATTTTGAAAAGCCTTGTGGTTTTTTATCCTCCGTCGTCTGTAGTTCAATAAGATCCGAGCCCAGGGCATCTTTTATCAGCCCCGCGATTAAAGCGCAATTACCTTCATAAGAATAATAAATAACCGCTGTTTTCATAGACCAACTCCTTTAATAGGGTCCTTGTATAATAATAAGGCGGCTTCTAAATGTCAAATACCGGTTTGGGGTAAGGGCAAATACTTTTACCCCACCCGAATACTGGCCTATGCAGCATAAAATGGAGTATATTGGGCCTATGGCTACGAAAGATTTCCTAAACAAGTCCTATCTATCCCTATTTGCCGCCTATTACCGGCCCCATTGGAAGCTCTTTGCCGCGGATATGTTCTGCGCTTCCCTGATTGCCGGGGTAGATCTGGTATTTCCCATGATGACCAAATTGACCATTGAGCGCTTTTTGCCCACCGAACGCTACCGTTTCTTTTTTATCATGATCAGCCTCATGATTTTGCTTTATATATTACGGACCGGATTTTCTTACTTTGTTACCTACTGGGGTCATACGGTGGGGGCGTATATCGAAGCGGATATGCGGCGGGATCTTTTTAAGCATCTTCAGAAGCTGCCCTTTTCTTTTTATGATAACCACCGGACCGGCCATATTATGTCCCGGGTAACCAACGATCTTTTTGAAGTAACCGAACTGGCCCACCATGGCCCAGAGGATCTTTTTATCTCCCTCCTTACCCTCTTGGGCGCGTTTTTTCTGATCCTTTCCATACGGTGGGAGATGGCGGTGGTCCTTTTTAGCATGATCCCGCTTATGACGATCCATACGATGGTATCCCGGGTCAATATGCTCCGGGCCTCCAAAAAGGTAAAGGAACGGACCGCCGAGATAAACGCTTCCCTGGAATCAAGCATCTCCGGCGCCCGGGTCGCCAAGGCTTTTACCAATGAAGCCCATGAAACGGAAAAATTTACTCGGGGAAACGAACATTTTAAGTCCGCCAAGCAGACCTACTACAAATCCATGGCCCATTTTAACAGCAAGCTTGAATTTTTGATGCACCTCCTCAACGTAGCGGTGATCGCCACCGGCGGCTTCCTGATCATGCGGCACAAGATGACCCTGCCGGAACTCATCACCTGTACGCTCTTTGTGACCGCTTTCCTCCAGCCCATCAGGCGGCTGGCCAATTTTGTGGAACAGTACACCACCGGCATAGCCGGGTTCAGCCGTTTTGTGGACATCATGCGCATTGAGCCTGACATACAGGATAAACCCGGCGCCATAAATATGGAAGGAATCAAGGGGCGCATCGAATACCGGGACGTGACCTTTTCATATAATCACAATATACGGGTACTGGAGCATATCAATCTTTCGATCCCGGAGGGAACGACCCTGGCCCTGGTCGGCCCTTCGGGGGGTGGAAAAACAACCCTTTGCCACCTTCTGCCCCGGTTTTACGAGATCCGGGAGGGGAGTATCACCATTGACGGCAGGGATATCCGGGATATTACCCTGGAATCACTGCGGAAAAATATCGGTATTGTACAGCAGGACGTATTCCTCTTTGCCGGTACCATAGAGGATAATATACGCTACGGACGCCTTGACGCGGATCGGGAGGAAATCATCCAAGCGGCCAAACGGGCGGAAATCCACGACGATATCATAAAAATGCCCGAGGGTTATGACAGCATCGTCGGGGAACGGGGGGTTAAACTCTCAGGCGGCCAGAAGCAGCGGATAAGTATCGCCCGGATCTTCCTTAAAAATCCTCCCATCCTCATCCTGGACGAGGCGACTTCCGCTCTGGATTCTGCCACGGAACTCAAGATACAACACGCCCTGGAGGAACTCTCCCGGGGACGTACCACCCTGGTCATCGCCCACCGGCTTTCCACCATCCGCAGCGCGGACCGTATTGTGGTGATCGACGATGTGGGGATCCGGCAGCAGGGCAGCCATGGGGACCTTATGACCCAGGGCGGGCTTTATGCGGAACTGTACACCGCCCAATTCACCCATGATAAGGATTCCGCCTAGTCCGACACGATTAAATCCGGACCGCAAAATTCCTGCAAAAAACGAATTTTCCAAATAATTAATACTTTTTTCCTAAAAAAACTACAATACCACAAAAAGAATTCGGTCCATACTCAAAATAAGTTTAAACGAGGAGGTTATTTCAAAATTAGATTTTGGAAGATAAGCATTGCTTATCAGGCAGCCTTAGCTTTAAGCGGAAAAGCGGGCTAAAGCCCGCTTTTCTCCAGACCGATTTCAAACCCAACCGGGCTTTGAAACCGGCTCACCAGGGAACCAATCCCGAACCCCGGTTAGGTTGGGATTGGGTATGGAAAAGGCGGCAACGGGTCGTTTTTTCCTCAAAATTCAAGGTACCTTCCCAAAAACTGAAGTTTTTTGAGGAAGGCCTGAAGGAGCGGAACAAATGGTAGTTGGTTCATGGATCGTGAGTAAAGAAAATATGCGCTGCAAGAATTGGATTAACGGTATCGAGATAACCTTTACTCTCAGTGAAAACAATACCCTCAAGGGAAGGATCAGTTTTATTCCCAAGGGACTGTTTAAGGAGATGCCTACTACCATACTCCGGGCCTTTTATATTTATAAGATGTGGCGGACTGCTACACATATATTTAAAAAAATCTATTTAAAAAAAGATCAACACCCCCAGAGATTATCTCTGGGGCATGTTGGTTCCCCGGATGAACAACAACCGGCTTTACGCATAGAGGATAAACCTCTATGCGTAAAGCTTCCGGGGGTTCTGTTGGCTGGACCTGTTTCAAAACACGGTTAATTTTGGACAAACGTTTGGAAAGACCGGTCAAAGACCGGTCTTTCCGCTTTTTCCCCGGATCAATAGGGTATAGAAAGTTCGGGAACCCTTTTGGCCGGTAGAGATCCGGACCGGCCGGGACGGGATAGTTCCGGCCTTTTCCTGGACCGCCCGGGTAACCAGTATGGGAACCTTGTAACGGGGGGCCAGTCGGGAGAGGAGCCGGGAACAAGCCGCGGCAGGGCCGTAGACCTGGTACCCGGAACCGGGGATGGGGATAAAGGCGCATTCCCCCACATCAATACCGAAGAACCAGGCCCCCCCCATGGGGGAATCCTTCAAAAGCATGGTGAGAAATTGCATCGCCTGGGTTACCGGGCTTAAGCCGCCCTCGTCATAGGAGGGTTCCCCCCGGAGCTTCAGGACCGTCCGTTCCGGGGGAGACCCAAAGGCAATAATCGCCGTATCCCCCTCCCATCCCGCCATAATCCCCCCGGCCTTTAAGCACCAGCGGGAAAGCTCCTCCCGAAAGGCGACCCCGTTCTGGGCGGCCTCCTGGGGAGCCCCCTGACTTTCCCGGACCACCAGGGGCTCGTTTCTTACGGCGATGACAGCGGCGGAAACCGTCACCGCCTCCAAAGCCGGGGGGGCTCCGGCCCGGAGCAGGGTCTTAAAATAGGCCGGGGTTATGGAACTTCCGTAAGCCCGGCGGACCTGCTCCGCAAAACGATGGTTCATGACCAAAACAAATAGGGTCGATGTAAGGGTAGCCCCCACCGCCGCCGTGAAGGGGATAAAGGGGTCTATCCAGTAGGCGCTCAGGACGAAACTCCCGGAAAAGACCACCCCAATGAGGACACTGAGCAAAAAGCCTACCCCCAGGGAGAGGAGGGGTTCCAATTTGACCAGACACAAACAGAGGATGCCCACGGAAACCAGGGACCAGAACAGGATATGCCGGGGCGCCGCGGGCCGGATGACATTGCCCGAGAGGAGGCTGTTGGCGAGGATGGCGGATGCTTCGGTCTCCGTGGGCTCCCCAGGAGCTTCCGGGCCCCCGGGCCCCAAAATACAAAAGGAACCGTAAAGCAGGAATTTTAGGACCCCCCGCTTCTCCGCCAGGGCGTTATATTTTTCCCTGATATCCCGAAAACTCCTGATAAGCTCATCCCGCCGGTCCCGCAGCTGTTGGATATCAGCTTCCGGGGCTTCCACGGCTATCCGTTCTTCATAGGCTGAAACCATGGTCATTTCCCCGGGACCGTAACAGAAATCTTCCAGCGCAATAAAATACCGTTCCCGGCTTTCTATCCAGCGGCGTTTTTTTTCCTCTTCCGGTTCCCGCAGGAGCTCTTCCCGGAGGGAAAAAGCATATTCATAAAGAATCGGCGGATGTTTTTCCGGACTTATCCCCCTATAGATCCCCAGGGAATCTGCGGCGCTGAGAACCTGGTAGAGTTCCCTGTCCGCTTCCTCGTAATCCACGAGCAAAGACAGGGGAACCCGTTTAAAATCCTGCCCTTTCCCGGATTTTTCAATCAATATCGCCCCGTTTCTGTCCAGGGGGAGGGATAAGGCTCCCCCATCCCCGGGCTTTACCAGGCGGAGGATAAGGCCGTCTACGGTATGCTCTATGGCCGGCTGTTCGTACCGCTCTTTGAGGGCGGTATACACCGGGTGTTCAATTTCCTTTTCCCCCAAGAGGACCGGGGCCATACGCCGCAGTACCCCGTCAGGATCAGGGGTAAAGGCGGGATATCCGGCCTCAGCGGTTTCCCAGACCCGGCCAAAGGCGGCGGCGGCTTTTTTAAAAATCCCGGCTTCCTCTTGCGGTACCAGCGAAGACAGGAGCCGCTCCTTTCCCTGCTCGGTGAGGTTTAAGAGTTCCCCCACATAGGACGCCGTCTTCCCGGGGGGGATGGAACCGAGGCGGATAGCCTCAAAAAGGTTCAGGATATTTCCCTTTACGAGGCCGAATTCCTCATCAAAACGGAAGTTTAATTCCGCCGCGTTTCCGGCTATCCCGAAAGAAAGACCCGCAACCGGAATCTGAAGGATCAAGGCCGAGGCATCAATTTCGGTTAGGGATATTAAAACCGAAGCCGCCGTCTCAGGCTCAATAAAATAGTGGGTAAAAAAATCCTTTTGGGGATCCGTTTCTATCAAGGTTATTTCACCGGAAACCGGCGGGGACAGACGGCACGCCCCAAGAAAATCATAAAGAGGACCAAGCCGCGGTCCCGTAAGGAGCTGAGCCATCCCTAGAATACCTAAGACGGCGGCGCCCAGGGAAATAAAAAATCGCATCATCTTCGAATTTTTTGTAAAATAAACCGCCATTATCTATTACCACTATCCCAAAATAACATATTTATAGATTATATTATATTAAGGGAATTTCTGGAAATCCCGGTGGTTTCCGGCGGTTTCCTTATGAAGTCTTTTCAAACTAGCATATTTTTGAAAAGATTCCATATTCCAGTCATGGCCGGAATATCAGGAGGAACCATGGGACAGCGGGGATTATTTTTTTTATGGGGCGCCATAATCGGCGCCGTACTACTTTGGGGATGTGCCAAGCCCCCAACAGAAGAAATGGAAAAGGCTTCCGCAGCGGTTACCCAGGCGGAAAATGATCCCGATGCGGTCCTCTATGGAGAAAGTTCCCTGCTACGGGCGAGGGACGCCCTTTCCCGGATGCGGACATCGGCGGATTCCAAGCGGTACGACGAGGCCAAGCTCCTGGCCCAGGAAGCCATAGATGCCGCGGAAAAAGCCCGGAGTGATGGCAGCTTCGGGGCGGCTCGGGCCCGGGAAGAAACCATACGGCTCCTCTCGGAAGCGCAAAATGCCCTGGCTGCTACCGAAAAGACCCTGAATACGGCAAAAAACCTTGATAAGGTGGATGCCGATTTTAATGCCCTGACCCAAAGACTGGAAGCCGCCCGGAATACTATCGGGGAAGCAGAAGAGAACCTGGCCGCCAATCGTTACCAGGAATCCCAGAATAAAAGTATGGAAGGGCGGGCAGCCCTTGGCGATATCACCGCGGAAATTTCAAGGGCCGTTACGAAAAAATCCCGAAAAAAGTAACCCTTCCCGCTGCGGACCTTCCCCGGATGAGAAAGCGCCCGGAAATAACTTGACCAACGGGTCATAGTATTTCCGGGCGGCTTTTTAGCGGATCACCGTTGAGCCGGCTTATTTTAAATACAGGGGCCGTTCCTCGTATTTGGTGTGGAGCAGTTCATGGGCCTTATGACCTGTGGGTTCCCCCAAGAATTCATCATATACCAGTTTGATATTAGGGTTCTGGTGGGAACAGCGGTAGGGCGATATCTCGTCATCCCGGTAGATCCCCGCGCTGCGTTTAGAGCGGATCTCGTCGGTACAACCATAGGGTTGTCCGCCCCCGCCTATACAGCCTCCCCGGCAGGCCATAACCTCCACAAAGTGGTAGGGAGGTTCCTTCCCCTCATCCCGGGCGGCTCGGATCCGGTCCAAAACCTCGGCGATATTACCCATTTGGTGGGCCGCGGCGATGCGGATCTTGGTACCGTTTTGGAAATCCACCTCCGCTTCCTTTACCCCCTCAAGACCCCGGACCGGGAGAAAATTGACATCCCCCAACTCTTTTTTTGTCACGAGGAAATAGGCGCTCCGCACCGCGGCTTCCATAACCCCCCCGGTAACACCGAAGATGGTACCCGCCCCGGTATAGGGGCCCAGGGGATTATCCGCTTCCTCATCATCAAGTTTGAGGATTTCAATCCCCGCCTGTTTGATCATCCGGGCCAATTCCCGGGTGGTAATGGAGATGTCCACATCATCCCCATGACCGGCGGACCGCATATCCTGGTTCCGTTTGGTTTCCCATTTTTTAGCGGTACAGGGCATGACCGAAACGGAGAAGATCCTGTCCGGGTCTATCCCGGCTTTTCCCGCCCAATAGGTCTTGATCATGGCGCCCATCATTTGCTGAGGGGATTTGGCGGTGGAAAAATTCGGTATCATATCGGTATAGTATTTTTCCATATAATCAACCCAGGCGGGACAGCAGCTGGTGATGAGGGGAATCTTCCCCCCATGGGTAAGCCGCTTCACCAGCTCCGTTCCCTCCTCCATGATGGTGAGATCCGCGGAAAAGTTGGTGTCAAAGATGGTCTTGAACCCAAGGCGTCTGAGGGCGGTGTAGATCTTTTTGGTTATCAGGGAGCCCGGTTCCAGGCCGAATTCCTCGGCCAGGGCAACCCGGACCGCCGGGGCAATCTGGACCACCGGATGGACATCGGCGTTTTGCAGGGCGGCCCATACCTTGACGGTATCGTCCCGTTCGTAGATAGCCCCCACCGGACAGTGGGCGGCGCATTGGCCGCATTTGATACAGGGACTCTCCCCCAGGGGGGTACCCGCCGCAGAGGCGATCCTGCCCTTGATACCCCGGCCAAGGAATTCCAGGGCCCAGACATTCTGCATCTCCTGACAGACCTTAACACAGCGGCCGCAGCGGATGCATTTTTCGGGGTTAAGTATGATGGCCGGATTGGAATCATCAATGGACAGGTTGTTGGATATTTTCCGGTAGGGACCCTGCCGGATACCGAATTCCGCTGCCAGGGTCTGGAGTTCGCAGTTGCCATTCCGGGGACACTGCAGGCAGTCATTGGGGTGATTGGACAGGATCAGTTCCACCACGGTCCGCCGTACCGCGATGATCTCCGTATCATGGGTAATGATACTCATGTTTTCCGTTACCGGGGTAGTACAGGCCCGGACCATTTTGGGGGAACCTTCCATGCGGACAATACAGATACCGCAGGATGCCCAAGGGGGAAGATCCGGGTTATAACAGAGGGTAGGGATCTTAATATTGATCTTTTTAGCAGCGTTGAGGATGGTCGTACCTTCTTCCACCTGCAGGGGAATACCGTTTATTTTCAGGTTAATCATGGTTACTCCTTTACTTCTTGTTAACCGCGCCGAATTTACAGTTCTTAAAACATTCGCCGCATTTAATACACTTGGACTGATCGATGGTATGGGGCTGCCGTTTTTCTCCGGTGATACAATTCACGGGACAACGCCGGGCGCAGAGCCCGCATCCGATACACTTTTCCGGGTTGATCTCAAAGATCACGAGGTGCTTACACTTACCGGACCGGCACTTCTTATCCCGGATGTGTTCCAAATACTCTTCCCGGAAATTCTTCACCGTGGACAGGGTGGGATTGGCTGCGGTTCCTCCGAGCATACAGAGGGAAGCCTTGGTCATGGCCTTGCCTATACTTTCAAGCTTATCCAGGTCTTCCTCCTCACCGTTGCCCCGGGCGATTTTTTCCAGAATATTGAGGATCTGGGTGGTACCGATCCGGCAGGGGGAACATTTGCCGCAGGATTCATCCACACAAAAATCCATATAGAACCGGGCAACGTCCACCACACAGTCGTCCTCGTCCATGACAATCATACCCCCGGAGCCCATCATGGACCCCATGGCGGTAAGGCTTTCATAGTCGATGGGGGTATCCAAGGCCTTTTCGGTGAGGATCCCCCCGGAGGGACCGCCGGTCTGGACTCCCTTGAATTTTTTCTGGTTTTTGATGCCGCCGCCGATCTCAAAGATAATCTCCCGGAGGGTGGTCCCCATGGGAACTTCCACCAGTCCCGAATTCTGTACCTTTCCGGTCAGGGCGAAAACCTTGGTCCCCTTGGACTTCTCCGTACCAATGGCCGCAAGCCAGGCACCGCCCCGGGTCATCACCACCGGGATATTGGCCAGGGTCTCCACATTGTTGATCACCGTGGGCTTGGCCCAGAGGCCTTGGACCGCCGGGAAGGGAGGTTTGGGAACGGGCATGCCCCGCTGCCCCTCCAGGGATTTGATCAGGGCCGTTTCTTCTCCGCAGACAAAGGCGCCGGCCCCCAGGCGGATCTCTATGTCAAAATCAAAGCCGGAGCCTAGGATGTCCTTGCCCAAAAGGCCATAGTTTTTGGCTTGGTTTAGGGCTATCTGAAGCCGCTTGATGGCCAGGGGGTATTCCGCCCGGATATACACATAACCCTGGTGGGCACCGATGGTTTTACCGCAGATGGTCATGGCCTCGATGATCGAATGGGGATCTCCCTCGATGGTAGACCGGTCCATATAGGCGCCGGGGTCCCCTTCATCGGCGTTGCAGACCACGTATTTGATATCCCCCGGAACCTTGCGGGTCAGATCCCATTTAAGCCAGGTGGGGAATCCCGCGCCGCCCCGGCCCCGGAGTCCGGATTTTTTCAATTCCTCGATCACCTCTTCGGGTTTTAAGTCAAAAAGGGCCTTTTCAAGGCCGATATACCCTTCCCGGGCTATGTATTCATCGATATTTTCCGGATTAATCGCCCCACAGTTTCTGAGGACCACCCGGACCTGTTTCTGGTAAAATTCGATATCCTCCACCGCGCTGGAGCTTTTTTTCTCTGTTTTGTAGAGGAGACGGGGAACTTCCCGGCCTTTGACTATCTGTTCCGCGATGATCTCCGGGGCGTCTTCCGGTTTGACCTCCACATAAAAGGAATCTTCCGGAAGGACCTTAACGATGGGTCCTTTCTCACAAAACCCAAAACAGCCGGTCTTAACTATTTGTACCTGATCCGCCACCCCTTGCTTTTCCGCCTCGGCGATGAGCCGTTCATATATTTCGATTCCCTTGTTGGACTCACAGGCGGTTCCGCCACAGGTAAGGATATAATGATTGTAAGCCATGGATATCCCCTTTACCGAACACCCGCCGGGGCTTGATTTAGAATGTGATCATCCAAGAGCTCCCGGCCGATAATATGTTTTTTTACGATTTCTCCCGCGAGTTTGGCGTCCACCGTACCATAGGTAACCGTGGGCATCCCGGGAACCACCACTTCCACCGTGGGTTCCGAACTGCAAAGTCCCATGCAGCCGGTCTGGCGGATTAATACCGTATCCACCAGATTTTCCGTATCCGTGGCTTTAATAAAAGCCTCCAGGGTGTTTTTCGCCCCTGCGGCAATCCCGCAGGTCCCCATGGCCACAATAATCTGAATGTCCTTACCGACGCTTTCCCGCCTTCTCAGATCATTTTTTTTGGAATCCCTCAGCTGACGCAGCTGTTCCAAGTTCAACTTTGCCATAATCTTACTCCTCTCTCTCTTCGTCTTCTTCCATTGATTTAAGATACCGATCCAATAAAATCAAGGATGCCGCATCTTCCAGATCCCCCAGAACTTCTTGAAGCTCCGATTTACTGGTTTTATAGGATTTTTCCCCCGCTCCGGTTAAACGGGATCGGCGGATATTTATTTCCTTAGGCCCAGTAAATAACATTACCGTCCTCAACATCCCCGAGATATCCCCCACTGGGGGCGTATCAGTCAGGGTTAAGTCAAACCAGGCCGTTACCATGGTTCCACTGTCTTTTTCCGAATGTAAATCATATCCACCCCCGGATTGTAACGAAGTCTGAATAAGAAAGGGGATCCCTAATCCTACTTTTCTGTGGGGGTGTTTCTTTCCATCACTTATAAAGGGATCAACCGCCCGTTCTAACTCGTGCTGGTTCATCCCCCGGCCGTTATCTTTAAGGATAAACCGGAATTCTTTATCCGTTTCCCGGATTTCCAATTCCACCAAGGATGCCCCCGATTCAACTGCATTTTGAGTAATATCAATAACAAGATCGCTTAGGGTAAAATGCATCGTAAAAAATCCTCCGGATTTTGGTGAAAGACCGCCGTAAAAAAGATTTTCTTAACTGTTTTGGTATTTAGCGATTATCTCCGGAAGTTGTTCCTTGTTGAGTTTCCCGTAGGTATCACCCCCCACGGTTATAACCGGGGCAAGACCGCAGCACCCAACACAACGAACCGGATCGATGGAAAAAAGTCCGTCTTCGGTTACCCCTCCTTCACCGATACCGAGTATGCTCCGGGCCTCCTCGATAAGATCCTGGCCGCCTTTAAGGTAGCAGGCGGTTCCTAAACACACGGAGATCCTATGTTTCCCCGGTTTAGTGGTCTTAAAAAAGTGATAAAAGGTGATAACCCCATAGATCCGCGCCAGGGGAATCCCCGTGAGTTTTGAAAGTTTTTCCGCCGCGGCCCGGGAAATATAACCAAAAGTTTCCTGGGTCTTATGCAGAATCATGATCAGACTGCCTGGTTTGACCTTCCATTCATCAATAAATGCCGATAACTCCTGGGGAAATTCAATATCCCCCTGACTATCCACATCCCGAGTTAACGTTGCCTCAGCTGTCGCCATGGACACCTCCATTCATATAGATAAAAATTTATCATATTGTAATTACTTATATTTTAATGCTATTTAAGGAATTAGACAAGTCATCAAATATCAACTTTTTTATCTATAAATATTTATTTATTGTTAGACAAGGCTTACTTTAAGACCGGGCCCTCATTCCGGGTTCGGGCGGGCCCTAGTTTTGAAGATGCGTCCTAATTCCAGCGGATTTCGTAATTCAAAGGGGTTTCCAGAACCAGAATGTCCAGCAGGGGTACCTCAAAAACAGCCTGTCTTCCGGTATAGGTACCCCCTCGGACCGCGTTGATGGGCCCCGGAAAATCGATAAACGCCCGGATTTTGGCCCCGGCGATTTCATCCGCCACACCTCTGCCGTAGATGGAAGTAACCAGAGCCAGATATTCCCCTTTGGAGAGGAACTCCCCGGTAGAAACCGGGGCCATAAGGGCGGCAAGATAATCCGCCACCTCCCGGGATATCCGGGCGAGCAGTTGCGGCCCGGAATCGCGATCCAGGGAAAGGGCAAGCCGCCCTCCCGAGGGGGTCTGTTCATAAACGATGAACCGGCTTTCCCCCCGGTTCCCCGGGAGAGCCAGAAATTCATCCACCCGGGAGATCCCTATGGGGCCTTCAATGGCGGAAGGGCCGGTATTGGTGAAGGAAACCTCGGCGATCCCCGGAGCGGCGGCCATGGAGCGGGCTATGGCCGGCCCGTCAATAACCGGCCTGCTCCGGGCAGCCTCGGGCCCCAGGGAAACCGCGGAAAAAGACCGGATCAACGCGGAGGTCCGGCTTTCCAGGGATGCCCGGAGCATTAGTTCCCCGGAACCGTTGAGCGCCAGGGAGCCGTTTATGGTAGCGGCGCAGGAAATAAAAAAAACCTGAAAAAAGATCAGGGGTAGGAAAAATCTAATTTTCATGCTTCCAATATACTTTATTATCGAAATTTAACCAATCCGGAAAGGGATACGCCCCGGAACCCCGATAATCGAGGTTTTTTGTATGGCGGGACACCAAACCCGCCGCCTGAGTATCCTAAAAGCCTCCTCGTTGAGGATCTACCAATACCTAAAAACGGCCACTCAGACCCGCATGCCGTCTAAGCGGGAGGAGGACATTTCTATTGGTCGTTAACAGCTTATACTCAGTAACTTGACATTTTTAGGGAGTTAAATTATTCTTAATCAAGATTTTTTCAAAACCAACTGAGTTTTGAAACTGGCTCGATCTGTTAAGTTAGTTTTTCCGTAAATAAAAATTATGATTCAAAATTGGGGTCCTGTTGGGCCATCAGGTTGTGATACCACCGTAATTATAAACGAATTTTATTTAAGGAGGACAGAATGAACTTACTAAAAAAGAAAAACTTGGAACAAGGGGAGGTGGTACTTTATCAGCCCGTAGTACATTGGTGTGTATTATTAAAACCGCTTTTAGGCATAGTTTTTTATATTATCTTGCTTCTGCTGTGGGCTATCTTTCTTCAAAACCTTTCTTTATCTATTCTGGCCGGTTTATTGAATATGATCTTCGGAAAAGTATTTTTTATCATTGGTATAGGATGTGTCCTATATTTTCTTTTTGAAGTATTGAAATATATCAGGACAAGATATTATCTCACCAATAAGCGGCTGATACTAAAAAAAGGAGTATGGTCTACGCTTTTGAGTGATATCCCTATAGAAAAAATCGAAGGCCTTTTTTGTTCTCAAGGCTTATGGGGGAAATTATTTAATTATGGTACTATCCTTGTTTCCGGTGTGGGGGGGATGCGTTGGCATCTCAAAATGGTAAGAAGGCCATACACCGTAAGAAGAAAGATTTATAATATCATAGAAAAAAATAAAAAGATAACGATAATAAGGGAAGAAAATCCTAAACCTGATTTTATCATAGAAAAGACCCAAGACAAGCAAATCAAACTTATCGACTACGGAATTTTTGTTACCTCCTATCCGGCAAAAAAATGAAAGTAACCGGTAGTTCCAAAGGGGGTAATTGTTCAGGACGCTATATATAGTGTACATAAAAAGCATGTTTTCCCTCAAAATTTCAGCATAATCAGGGAATGTATGGGCTTTCTCCTTCTATTTTAATATTTATATTGCAATATGCTGGCGCCTATCGCAATATTAAAATAAGGAGAAAGCGAAAGTGAAAAAAGAAAGGATTAAGAAGATAAAAGGATGGATATTCCTTTTATCCAGTGTCTGTATTTTGTCGGCGGCCTGCGGCGGGAAAAAAACCGGGGCAGCCGGTGATACCGGGGACCGCTACACCCCGGTGGGGGAATACCCCATAGTAAAAGAGCCCCTGGAGATGAGCCTCTTTGCTATGAGCGCCCCCAATGTTATTGATCTGCAAACCAATGATTTTACCCGCTATCTGGAAGAAAAAACCAATATTAAGTGGAATTTTATTACTGCACCGAACGATTCGGCGATAGAAAAGATCAATTTGCTCCTTATCAGTAATGAATACCCCGATGCTTTTATGTTCAGAACCCCCGACGTGGCCCAATATGGCATGAAAGAGCATATCCTCATCCCTCTAGAGGATCTGATCCCCCAGTATATGCCTAATTATTGGAAATTTATGCAGGAGAATCCCGAACTTTGGGCCCAGCAGCGTCAGGCGGACGGCCATATCTATGGGATCGCCTCTTTTAACGAATGTTATCACTGTAATTTCTACAATAAAATGTGGGTAAACATGGATTGGATCGAGAAGATTGGCCTGGGAATCCCCACGACCACCGAAGAATTTAAGGCCGTGTGCAAACGTTTTTTGGAGCTTAACCCCAAGGGTATCGCGCTTACGGGGTCCACCACCGGCTGGGGGGAGCAGTTCATCAGCTTCCTCACCGGTTCCTTTATCACCAATCCCGGTGACCGGACCGCGGGGGATAAGCTGGCGGTCTCCCCCTCCGGCGAGGTAGTAACCATTGCCAACCAGAGCCAATACCGGGAAGCCCTGCGGTTCATGCACGATCTCTACCGGATGGGGGCCATTTATGACGGCGGTTTCACCCAAAACCCGGATCAGTTCCGCAGCCTGGTCAACCAGCCCGGGGCGCCAGTACTCTTTTTGGCCTCCGGGGCCATTGTCAACAGTGTGGATGCCGATGTGAACCCCCGGTTGTATAGAGCCTACCGGGCCATTCCTCCCCTGAAGGGTCCCGACGGAACCCAGATCAATACCTACTTCAAATACGACAACCTTCAGGAAAACAAACTGGTTATCACCGACCGGTGCAAATATCCCGAGGCGGTACTCCGCTGGGCGGACCATTTCTATACCCTGGAAGGTTACCTCCAGTACCAGTATGGTCCCAATCTGGATGGTAAGGACTTTATCCTCTATCCCCCGGGAGAAGTGGGGTTAAACGACAAACCGGCCCTGTTTAAGGTACTGAACCAGTACACTGCCGAACCCCAGAACCACGACTGGCAAGACATCGGCCTCATCTACGCCACCGCGGAGATCCGCCTGGGGGAAGCCACGGATCCCCATATCGACATCACCTCCGCAGCGGGGCTGGAAAAGCTCCTCGTGATCGAAACCGAGACGGTCTGCGAGCCCTACGCCCAAAAGGAGGGCCAATTTGACGTGCTGCCGAACCGGCTCAAGCTGACCTCCAAGGAATCCGACTCTGTCCAGACCATCGCGGTGGAGCTGAAAAAATACATCGACGAAAATACCGTGGCCTTTATCAATGGCCGGAGAAACCTGAACACCGAGTGGGATGCCTATGTAAGCGGTTTTAACCGGATCGGCCTGCCCCAATACCTCAAGATCATGCAGACCGCCTGGGAACGTCAGCAGGGTAACTAGCCATGGGGGGTAAGTCTATCCGGAATAGGGTCCGCCTTTATACGGGGGCCTGGCAATTTTGGCTTATCATGGCCCTGCCCCTGGCGTATATCATCATCTTCTGTTATGCCCCCATGGGGGGGATCCTGATGGCCTTTAAGGATTACAGTCCCCGCCAGGGTATTTGGCAGAGTCCCTGGGTAGGCTTAAAGTGGTTCAAACAATTTTTAACCACCCCTTCAGGTCTAACCATTATCATGAACACCCTGCGCTTAGGCTTTTACAGCCTGATCGTCGGGTTTCCCATCCCTATCCTGCTGGCGGTGGGGCTGAATGAGATCCGTTCCCTGTACTTTAAAAAGCTGGTCCAGATGATCACCTATGCGCCCTACTTTATCTCCGTGGTGGTCATGGTGGGGATGCTGATGCAGCTTACGGATCTGCGGATCGGTATTTTTAACCGGCTCATCACCATCCTGGGGGGGCAGCCGGTTAATTTTTTCGGCGAGGCCCGAATTTTCCCCCATCTTTATGTATGGAGCGGTATTTGGCAGACCATGGGGTATTCTTCCATCATTTATATTGCCGCCCTGGCGGGGGTCAGCAGGGAAACTCAGGAGGCCGCGGTGGTGGACGGCGCCTCCCGGCTGCAGCGGATCTGGCATGTGGATCTGCCGGCGATCCGTCCCACCATTGTTATCCTGCTGATCTTTAACTGCGGTTCCATTATGAGTATTGGTTTTGAAAAGGCCTACCTCATGCAGAACCCCATTAATATGGCTACCGCAGAGGTGATATCCACCTTTGTGTACAAGGTGGGGCTGCAAAACGGTAATTATAGTTTTTCTACCGCGGTGGGCCTTTTTAATTCCATTGTCGGTTTTATTTTGATGGTAACGGTTAATCAGATTTCAAAAAAATTGACCGATACCAGCGTGTGGTAGGAGGCTCCCAATGACGAGCGGTAAAAGAGGTTCCATAATTCGGGACAGTCTGGGAGATAGGGTCTTTGTTATAGTTATATATCTCCTCCTGTGGGGAGTATTGTTAATGGTCCTCCTCCCCCTGGTGTATATTGTGGCCGCTTCTTTTTCCGATCCCCAGGCGGTTATCGCGGGGGATGTGTGGTTCTGGCCGGTCCGGCCCACCATGCGGGGATACAACGCGGTCTTTAAAAATCCCAAACTGATGACCGGTTTTTATAATTCCTTTTTCTATATGATTGTGGGAACCCTGGTGAACCTTATCATGACCCTGCTCTGCGCCTATCCCCTGACCCGTAAACAGTTCGGCGCCCGGAATATCTTGTCCGCCCTGATGGTGTTCACCATGTATTTCTCCGGCGGAATGGTGCCCCTCTATATGGTGGTAAAAAAGTTGGGGCTCGTCGACACCCGGTTGGCCATGATCATCCCCGCCGCCTTAAGCGTGTGGAATGTGATCCTCTGCCGTACCTATATTGCCTCGGTCATCCCCGAGGCCCTCTACGAGTCCGCTTCCCTGGACGGTTGTTCGCCCCTGCGGTTTTTGATTTTTATGGTGGCCCCCTTGAGTACCCCCATTCTGGCGGTACTGGCCTTATACTATGGGGTAACCCACTGGAATACCTACTTTAACGCCCTAATATACCTTAACCGGACGGAATTGGCGCCCCTGCAGATTGTCCTGCGGGAGATCCTGGTGTTGAGTAAGATCGATCCTTCCATGATCGCCGATGCCCGGGAGCTCGCGGCGAAACAGGGTTTAATGGATCTGCTTAAATATTCGGTAATCGTGGTCGGTTCGGTTCCGGTTATGTTGATCTATCCCTTTGTGCAGAAATATTTTGTAAAGGGCGTCATGATTGGCGCCGTAAAAGGTTAATGTGATATAATATGATATATGGAAAACAAAAATAGAGCGGAACGGACAGAACGTACCCGGTGGTTTACCGAAGCGCGGTTTGGGATGTTTATCCACTGGGGCTTATATGCCATCCCCGCCCGGGGGGAATGGGTCCGCAGTACCGAGCGGATGAGTCATGAAGATTATCGGTCTTATTTTGATGAATTTGACGCCGCTTCTTATCAGCCCCGGGAATGGGCGCGGCTCGCGAAAAAGGCGGGGATGAAGTACGCGGTTTTGACCGCCAAGCACCACGACGGGTTTTGCCTCTGGGACACCAAGCTGACGGATTTTAAAGCCCCCAATACCCCCGCGGGCCGGGATCTGGTACAGGAATACCTGGATGCCTTCCGGGCGGAAGGTATCCGGGTGGGGCTCTATTTTTCCATCATCGACTGGCGGCATCCCGACTTTCCCCACTACGGGGACCGTCAACATCCCCACCGGGACGACCCGGATTACGGCAACGAAAACCGGGATTTTAACCGGTACCTTGAATTTATGCATGCCCAGATCCGGGAGCTTCTCACCCACTACGGCAGGTTGGATATCATGTGGTTTGATTTTTCCTACGGCGATATGGCGGGGGAAAAATGGCGGGCCTCGGATCTGATGAAGATGGTCCGTTCCCTTCAGCCCCACCTGATCGTGGATAACCGTCTGGAGGGCTCCGGGGAAAACTCCGGGACCATTCTGACGGCGAATCCCAGCGATTATGCCGGAGATTTTGCCTGCCCGGAACAGATGATCCCCCCCCAGGGGATCCGTAACGATGCGGGGGAGCCCGTCCCCTGGGAAGCCTGTATCACCCTGAACAATCACTGGGGCTACTGCGCCGCGGACCATCACTGGAAGCCCGCGGATATGGTGATCCGGATGCTGGTGGAATGTGTCTCAAAAAACGGCAACCTGCTCCTCAATGTGGGTCCCGATGCCAAGGGCAGGATCCCCCGTCCCTCGGTGGAGATCCTGGAGGAGGTAGGCCGCTGGATGGAAGATAACGGCCGCAGTATCTACGGCTGCGGCATGGCCGATCTTGCCAAACCCGAATGGGGCCGCTTTACCCGGCGGGGAAACACCCTCTATGCCCATCTGTACGAACCCCAGGTTGGGGGGGTCTGCCTGCCCCATCTGGCGGGAAAAATAGAAAAGATACGGCTCCTGGCCGACGGCAGTGAGATCCTGCCCGCCGATTATTGGAATCTGGCGGAATACCGGGAGCACGCCTTTTTCTTCCTCAACCCCCAGAGCTTCGACAACTATCCTCTGCCGGATCCGGTGGATACCGTGGTGGAGATAACCCTGAAGCGGGACCCGTAACACCCCACGTTTTCCGAACCCTTCTTAAAGGCCGCAACCTTTTGCCTTTTGAGGGGTCAAATAATCTAGAGGAGGGAATTTATGAGTAACCCCTATACCCCCTGGGCTTTTTTGGATGAATTCCGGGGAAAAGCGTTTTCAGGTCTTTGGCCGACCCTGCCGGAGATGTTTAAAATTACCGTTACCCGTTACGGGGAACGGCCCTGTTTCACTATTTACGAACCGGACCGGATTAGTCTTAACTATACCGAAGCCCTCCGCCGTATAGAAGCGGTGGCCCGCTGGCTGTACCACCATGGGGTCCGTAAGGGGGATGCGGTGGCCGTAACAGGGAAAAATTCCCCTGAATGGACCGTGGCCTACCTGGGGATCCTCTTTGCCGGGGGGGTGGTGATTCCCATTGATTATCAGCTTAAAAACGAGGAAACCGATCTTCTGATCAAAACCTCCAAAGCCCGGTTTCTCTTTGTGGATGAAGAAAAATACGGCCGGTATCAGGACAATTCCGGACAGATCAAGGAGCTTATCTCGTTAAAGAAAGGGATAGGTACCTATGTGTACGACCTGGATGGCCCCGTGGCGGAGATAGAGCAGGTAACGGAAACCGATTTGGCGGCGATCCTCTTTACCTCCGGGACTATGGGTACCCCTAAGGGGGTGATGTTGACCCATCAAAACCTGGTTTCCGACTGTTACCTGGCCCAGGGGGCTCCCCTCACGGTACTCCACACCGACGTCTTCTACGCCCTCCTCCCCCTCCACCACGCCTATACCATGCTGGCGGTGTTCATCGAGGCCATTTCCACCGGCGCCGAGGTGGTCTTTGGTAAACGGATGGTGACCAAGGCGATCCTCAAGGACCTCAAGGAGGCGAAGATCACCATGTTCCTGGGGGTACCCATGTTGTTTAACAAGGTCTTGGCGGGTATCCTCCGGGGGCTTAGAGAAAAGGGCCCCATCGTCTACGGGCTGATTTCGGTCCTGATGGGCCTTTCGGGGTTTATCAAAAAGGTGTTTAAGGTCAATCCCGGGAAAAAGATGTTCGGTTTTATCCTGGATAAGGCCAGCCTCTCCACGGTCCGGATCTGTATCTGCGGCGGCGGCCCCCTGGCCCCCAGTATTTTTAAAAAATATAACCAACTGGGGATAGACTTTGTTCAGGGTTACGGCCTGACCGAGACCTCCCCCATCATCAACCTCAACCCCATAGAACATTACAAGGAAGCCAGTGTCGGCAAGGTGATCCCCCAGTGCGACATGAAGATCCTCAACCCCGACGAGCGGGGGGTAGGGGAGGTTATCGTCAAGGGCCCTATGGTCATGCAAGGGTATTTTGAACTGCCCGAGGAAACCGCCGCGGCCTTTACCGCGGACGGTTACCTTAAAACCGGGGACCTGGGTTACCTGGATGATGAAAACTACCTTTACCTCACGGGGCGGGCCAAAAATATGATCGTCACCGGCGGGGGTAAAAACGTTTACCCCGAGGAGATTGAAAACGAATTTCAGCTCTTTGAGGAGATCGAGCAGATTCTGGTCCGGGGTTTTGTCCTGGATAAGAAGTTGAAGACCGAGGGGATCGAAGCCCTGGTCTATCCCAGCCCGGACTTCTTCAACCAGCAGGAAGGGGGGACCCCTTCCAAAGAGGCCGTCAAGGCCCGGATAGAGGGGATCATCTCCGAGGTGAATCAGCGGCTCCTCCCCTACCAGCGGATCGAGAAAACCACGATCCTGGAGGAGCCCATGGAGATGACCACCACGAAGAAGATCAAGCGGGACACGCTCTAAAGCCGGATGCGGCGGAGGCTCATGGAAAATTTAAGGCGCCGCGGATCGCCATAACAAGCGATAAAAGAAATTATTTTGAATTTTTCCCTTGACTTTTTTATTTTATTATAATATAATACCTATATAATTACTAGGCAATATAGCTGTTAGCTGGACCGGTATAGCAATTCAGGAGGTTTTTATGGCACGGGTAGAAAAAATTACGGATCTGATAGGTAATACGCCGATTGTCAGGATCAACAAGATCAACGATGGGGGGGCGATAGTATATGCGAAACTGGAGAGTTTTAATCCTTTTTCCAGCGTTAAGGACCGGATCGCCCTGGCCCTAATCGAAGCTGCGGAAAAAGACGGCAGGATAAAAAAGGGGACCGTTATTATCGAACCCACCAGCGGTAATACGGGAATCGGCCTGGCCTTTGTGGCCGCGGTAAAGGGATACCGGATCATCCTTACCATGCCCGAGACCATGAGCATTGAACGGCGGAAACTGCTCAAGGCCCTGGGGGCCGAATTGGAATTGACCGAAGGGGCCAAGGGCATGAAGGGGGCTATTGCCAAGGCGGAAGAATTAGCGGCGGCAACCCCCAATTCCTTTATTCCCCAACAGTTTAACAATCCCGCCAATCCCGCGATCCACGAGTCCACCACCGGCCCGGAAATATGGATAGATACCAAGGGTGAGGTGGATATCCTCATCGGCGGGGTCGGTACGGGGGGTACCATAACCGGAGCGGGAAAATACCTTAAGGAGAAAAAACCTTCGGTTAAAATCATCGCCGTGGAGCCTTCCGCGTCTCCGGTACTTTCCGGTGGACAACCCGGCCCCCACAAGATCCAGGGAATCGGCGCGGGTTTTGTACCCCAGGTCTACAATAAAGATCTGGTGGACGAAATCTATCAGACCGATGAGATCAAGGCGGGAAATATCGCCCGCCGGGCAGCCAAAGAAGAGGGGATCCTGGTGGGTATTTCCTCCGGGGCGGCTTTGGAAGCGGCGCTGACCCTTTCCAAACGGCCCGAAAACAAGGGGAAAACCATTGTGGTGGTACTTCCCGATACCGGGGAACGGTACCTCTCCACCTGGCTCTGGGACGAATAGGAATAACTAGTAAGGCTGTTTCAAAAGTTTGGTTTTGAAGCAGCCTTAAATTTTTCATATCCCCTATTCCGGGAGGCTTTAAAAATTCACTTGCCCCACAGCCCGGGGATAGGGAATAACATCCCGGATATTGGCCATGCCGGTAACGTATTGGATGAGCCGCTCAAAGCCCAAACCAAACCCCGCATGGGGGGCGGAGCCGTAGCGGCGAAGATCCAAATACCAGGAATAGTCCTCAAGGTTCATCCCAAGAGCGCGGATCCGCTCTTCCAGGGCGCTTAAGTTTTCTTCCCGTTCGGAACCGCCGATTATTTCCCCTAGCCGGGGGACCAGGACATCCATGGCCCGGACGGTTTTACGGTCATCGTTCATCTTCATATAAAAAGCTTTTATCTCCCGGGGATAGTCGGTCACTATCACCGGGCCCTGGGCTACATTTTCGGTAAGGAATTTTTCGTGTTCGCTTTGAAGATCGCAGCCCCAATAGGGCCTAAACTCAAAGGACTGGGCGTTTTTTTCCAGTTCCGTCACCGCGTCGGTATAGGTCATACGGACAAAGGGCGTATCCACCACGGACCGGAGTACCCCGGACAAGTCCTTTTCGATATGGGCATTAAAAAAGGCGATATCTTCGGCATTGTCCCTGAGGGCCGTGGAGAGGAGGAATTTGAGAAAATCCTCCGCCAGGACCATGTTATCCTCCAGCCGGGCAAAGGCCATTTCAGGCTCTATCATCCAGAATTCCGCCAGATGCCGGGTGGTATTGGAATTTTCCGCCCGAAAGGTGGGGCCAAAGGTATAAACCCGGGAAAGGGCCAGGGCATAGGTTTCCGCCTCCAACTGTCCCGATACGGTGAGGCCGCTCCGTTTCCCGAAAAAATCCTTTCCGTAATCCGGCGGTTTACCGGATTTGGCCAGGGCCTCTAGATCCAGTGTGGTCACCTGGAACATGGCCCCCGCCCCTTCGGCATCGCTGGCGGTGATGATCGGGGTATGGATATACTGAAAGCCCCGGCTTTGAAAAAATTCATGGACCGCGAAGGCAAGACGGCTGCGAACACGGGCCACGGCGCCGAAGGTATTGGTTCTGGCCCGCAGATGGGCAATTTCCCGCAGGAATTCCAGGGAATGCCGTTTTTTCTGCAGGGGATACTGATCCGCCGGGGCATCCCCGATGATTGTGATGGCGGCGGCGGCCAACTCCGCCTCCTGTCCTGCGGCCGGGGACGGGACGAGCTTCCCGGTTATTTCCACCGAGACCCCGGTGGATATCGCGGACAGGGCCTTTTCCGTCTCCTCCCCCCATCTCCCGGTCCGGTCAAAGGTACACTGGATACCGCCGAAACA
Organism: Treponema sp. TIM-1; assembly: GCF_046533115.1. NCBI lineage: Bacteria > Pseudomonadati > Spirochaetota > Spirochaetia > Treponematales > Treponemataceae > Treponema > Treponema sp. TIM-1. The sequence goes on along the minus strand of NZ_JAJQRC010000004.1, from coordinate 125,067 downwards.
GGACCCGTCGCTCACTTCCACAAAAACAAGATTTTTTAACTCCCGCTTGGTTCTGACCCAGCCACGGACAGTAAGTTCCTGGGATTCCGGCGGAAGGGCCCGGATCTCCCTGATAAGTGGATGTATCATGGTTTTAGTATACCGGATTACTATCCATAGGCCAAGGGGACACATGGCCCCTACAGTGCCGCGTCAGTTCAAATCTGTTGTCGTTATATAGATGGTACTGGCCGGGGTATGGACCCCGGCCTTCCCATCCCATGCTAGGAATAATTCTCCTCGTATTCGGTTTCCTGTTCTTCGTGGGCTTTAATAATTTCTCCGGAACGGAGGGGCGTTAGCAGGCTCACCACCATAAATACGACGGTGTTGATGATAATCGAAAACAGGCCCGAGTGCATTCCCCAGGGGACCTTAATCGCCGGAACAAAGGTGAAAAGGCAAATCAGTGCCACCCCCGCAACAAGCCCTGCGATGGCCCCGGGCGAGGTAGAACGTTTCCAGAACAGGATACCCACGGTGGGTACAAAGATCTGGGCGGTACCGGACATGGCCACCAGGCCTATGGTTACCAGGAAGCCGGGGATAAAAACGGACATAAAATAGGCGATCAGGGCAAATACCAGGATAGCCAGCCTGCCGATGAAGATCAATTTTTTATGATCCGCCTTGGTATTGATATACCGCTGGTAAATATCCACGGTATAAACCGCCGACATGGAGTGGATCTGGGAATTGGCGGTGGACATGGCCGCCGCGGCCCCACCGGCGCAGATCAGGGCAGCCAGGGCAAAGGGGGCGTATTTGAAAAGCATCACGGGGAGGATCTGATCCGCCACCTGCACTCCCGGTTCCAGCACGATCCCGGTGTTACCCACCAGCATGGAACCGATGTACGCAATGGCCGCGAAACTCAAGAGGAAGGGCATAATGTTAAAGAGCCGGGAAGATTTCACCGCGTACATCCGGGTCCAAAGCTGGGGTCCCATAAAGGAGCCCAGGGGGGTAATGATGAACATGGAGACCCACATCATAGGACCAAAGGTCCCCTTGGGACCCGGCAGGGTCAGGGATTCCGGAGCCGTTTGTTTGAGGGTCTGGAAAAGCGCCGTGGCACCCCCAACCTTGGCCGCCAGGTAGAACCCCGCAAAGACCATACCAAAAAATAACAGGACCCCGTAAAAAATATCCGTCCACGCCACCGCCCGCAGTCCCCCGGCCCATACATACACGATGATCACCGCGTAAAAGATGAGCCCACCGATCTTCCAGGGGATAAGACCGCCGGAAGCGACCTCAATAAGATAAGCTCCGCCGGTAAGCTGAATCTGGAGATAGGGAATAGTAAAGACCAGCATCACGATGGCTACCAAATTGGCCAGTGCCGGGGAACCGTAGAGTTTCCGGAAAAAATCACTGGCGGTAATACAGTTGTTTTTATGGCCGTAGAACCATATCCGTTTCCCGATAATATAATAGAGGAAACCAAAAAGGATATTCCAGGCAATCGCGGTCCAGTAGACCGGCCCCTGGGCATAAAAATATCCGTTGGAACCTAAAAAGGCAAAGGCACTCCACCAGGTAGCAGCCACGGTAAAAAACACCGCCACCGATCCCATGGTCCGGCCCTGAACAAAAAAGTCTTCGGTGGTGGGTAGAAGCTTTTTATTGGCTACCAACCCCATACACAACGGGATGAACATAAACAAGCCTAAAATAACTATCGCGCTAACATTCTGCAGCATAGGGTCCTCCTAAGTTTCTTTTCCGGTAAAATTTTTTCCCTTGCCCCAATTGGTTTTGTAGCCGATGTACATCAAAACCACCATAACTACCCACATGATAAGGGTAAAACTATAGATGAAGGGCAGCCCGAAGATCATGGGATCTATTCTGTTAAAGAAAAGAACCCCGGGAAATTCCATTATCAAAAAACCGATAAAAATTAAAAGAAACAACAAGATCCTGCCGGGATAAACTCTTTTTTCCATTCCGTAACCTCCAACATTCAAATTAAGCTTTCTAGGAAAACTTTTACGCCCGGAAGCGGCTTTAAACCCGGTTAATTTAAAGCCGCCTCTCTATTAAGCCCCTGTTACAGGGCATTATAAACCAGCTTGCCGCCCACATAGGTCTGGAGGGTCTGTAATTCATGTAAGCCAAAGGGATCGATGGTAAAGGGATCCTGGGAGACAACGATAAAATCAGCGAGCATACCGGTTTTGAGCTTTCCCTTCCGGTTTTCCTCAAAGGTGGCATAGGCGCTTCCCTGGGTATAGATTTTAAGGGCCTCTTCCAGGCTTATTTTCTGGCTTAAGCCCAGGGCTTCCCCGGTACTACTGACCCGGGTTACCATGGCCTGCAATGCCTGATAGGGGTGCTGGGTCCCACAGGGGTTATCCGAACTTGCCCCCACGGGAATTCTCCGGTCCAGAAAGGAACGATGGGCAAACATCCTTTCGATGCGGTTCCCATAGGGCCCCATCTTATCGCCGTGTTCCCACACATAGGAGACAAAGGGGCAAACCACTACCCCCAGGCGCTTAATTCTTTCCAAAATTTTATCGTTCACCACCGTACAATGGGCGATCCGGTGCCGGGGATCCCGCCGGGGGATCCGTTCCTGGGCCTTTTCATAGGCATCCAAAACCATCTCGATGGCCCGGTCCCCATTGGCGTGGATCTCCATCTGCAGCCCTGCCCCGTGAGCATCCATGACCAGGGCCTCTATTTCCTCCGGGGTTTTGGTAGGGATCCCGTAATAATCCGGCCGGTTAAGGTAGGGCTCACTGACCCAGGCGGTATGCCCCGCGATAGCGCCGTCCACAAAACTCTTGATCCCCCCCATCCTGACCCATTCGTTGCCGAATCCGCTGGAAAGGCCCAGTTGTTTTATCAGGGGGAGGTTAATATCCAGGACGATCATATACACCCGAACCGTCAAAGTTCCCGTGTTATACGCCTGGGTATAGGCCCGGATCTCCGGGGGATTGATCAGGGCATCCCCCACACTGGTGATCCCGTAACGGTTATACTCCTTACAGGCGAGTTCCAGGGCTTTCAGGTACTGTTCCGGGGTGTAGGAGGGCACAAAGCTGGTACCGCCGCCCATACCGGTAACAAAAAGGAAATGGGCCTCTTCTTTACAAATACCGGTCAGCTCCCCCCGGCTGTCCTTTTCAAATTCCCCACCCGGGGGATTGGGGGTATCAGCGGTGATCCCCGCCAGGGAAAATCCCCGGCTGTTGACTACGCCCATGTGACAGGACTGGGCCCGGATATGGACCGGATGCTGGGGGGCAACCCTATCCAACTCCAATCGGGTAGGGGGGCGTTTTTCCGCCAGCTTCGCCGGATCCAGGGAACCGGCCAGGATCCACTGTCCTTTGGGGGTGGTTTCCACTGCTTTTTTAACGAGCTCCAGAATATCGTCTATGGATTTTACCTTACCGGAAGAACAGTCCAACTGTAACAACTGCTGTCCCCGGAGGGATAAGAGGTGGCAATGGGTATCGTTAAAACCAGGCAGGACCGTCCTTCCCTCAAGGTCGATAACCCTGGTATCCGGTCCTTTAAAAACCTCACAACCCTCTTCATCTCCCGCCGCCAGAAATTCCCCCTTCCACAGGGCCAGCGCCCGGGCCCGGGGATTATCGTCATCCAGGGTATAGATATTTCCGTTAATAAAAATCGTATCCGCGTAGAACATATCAGGAACCTTCTTTACGATAATGATATTTCCGCCGTCCAAGGACATTTCCCAAATTATGGCTTCGGGAAGGTAGCCTTAACCTAGAGAGAAAACGGGCCGGCCTAATTTTAAGGTTGGCCGCCCTTTCCAAAACAAACTGGATTTTTAAAAAGGTCCACTAAACACCGGAAAGAATTACAAAAGTATAATAATACATGAAATATAAAAAATCAAGCGAAAATTACATTTTTATACATTTTTTATACAAAATCTGCATTACGGCTGCTTCTAGGGGGCTTAGTCCGCAGAATCCGGGGATTTAGCGTCCGCCTCCAGAACCGTATTCAGGGCCACGTTGATACCTTGCCATGCCTCGTCCACCGAGGTAAACTCCTCCTCGCAGTGGCTGTGGCCGCCTTTACTGGGTACAAAGATCATGGTGGTGGGGATCAGCTCCGCTACGTACTGGGCATCGTGTCCCGCCCCGCTGTAGATCTTCATGGCGGAATACCCCAGATCCTTGGCATTTTTTTCGACGATAGTTACCAGTTTCCGGTTAAAGTAGACCGTTTTTCGGGCCCAGGCTTCCCGGTAGCTTACCGTACATTTATCCATCTTTTTGGGGAGGCCTTTGATCACCTTGACCACCTGTTTCATTACCTCCGGATCCCGGTGACGGGCATCCAGGGAAAACTCTACATAATCGGGGATAACCGTATGAACACAAGGGTGAACCACCAGTTCTCCCGTAGTATACACGAGATGCTTATCCAGTTTGTCTAATTCGATATGGAGGTATTTAATGGTGTCCGCAGCGGCCAGAAGGGCGTCCTTCCGGTAGGACATGGGGGTAGTCCCCGCATGATCCGCCTGCCCATGGGTACTTATCCGGTAGTTTACCATACCCAAGACCCCCTCCACCACACCGATCTGTTTTTTTTTAGCCTCCAGAATAGGCCCCTGCTCAATATGGAGTTCCAGCATCATGGTGTAATCCCGGGAATTAAGCCGGTTGGCCTGGTCCCCCACAAAACCGCTATCCCCCAGGGCCTCCCCAAAGGTTTTCCCCTCGGGGCTTTTGGACAGGAGCATGGTCTCCTTTTCAAATTTTCCACAGAGGATACCGGAACTCATCATTGCCGGAGGATAGCGGGAGCCCTCCTCATTGGTCCAGACCATGGCGGTAAAGGGGCGGCGATGGGGAATTTTATCCCGTACCATGGTCTCCGCCACCTCCATGGCGGCGATCACCCCGAGGACCCCGTCATAGTTGCCGCCGTTCCTCACCGAATCCAGGTGGGAGGCCATAACAATACCGGGCAGCGCCGGATCAGACCCCGGAACCGTGGCATACATATTGGCCAGATCATCGGTAAAAACCTTAATTTTAAGGGCCTTCATCCGCTTAACGAACTCATTCCTGGCCTGAACCGCCTCTTTGGACAGGGAAAACCGGGTTATTCCCCCCCGGCTGGTGGCTCCGAATTGGGCAAAGGTTTCAATTTTATCCTTTACCCGGTCCTTATCACAGGTGAACATAATCTTCCTCCTTAAAAAAAACAGAACTCCGCCGTGTTCAGGCGGCCGGCCCCTACAGTGAGCCCCGGTACACCCCCAGAAAACGGAAATCTTCGGTTTTTGTTTTTAATTCCTCAATGGCCGGATCAAAGGTCCCCTCGGACTCGGGGATGTTCACGTCCACATAGAAGAGATAACGCCAGGGTTGTCCCTGGATGGGCCGGGATTCCAGCTTGGATAGATTGATCCCCCGTTCGCTCATGATTTTGAGGCAGGCAAAAAGAGAGCCCGGGGTATCGGGAACTGAAAAAACCAGGGAAGCCTTATTGGGGGGTTCCGAACCTAAACTGGGGGGGACGGAGACCTTGTCCCCTATTCTCCGGGTAATAATAACAAACCGGGTGTAGTTTAAGGGATTGGTCTCGATCCCCATCCTGAGCACCTTGAGGCCGTGGATCTTGGCGGCGGCTTCCCCGGCGATAGCCGCTACCTTGGTTGCCCCTTCCCGGGCAATGGAAGCTACCGCGGTGGCGGTATCGTTACAGGCCTCAAGCTGCCAGTGGGGATATTTGTCCAGAAAATCCCGGCATTGGGCAAAGCCCTGGGGGTGGCTGCGGACTATTTTTATGGTATCAAGATCGGCTTTTTCATCCCCGATAAGGCAGTGGACTATCCTGAGTTTTAATTCCCCCACAATAGCGATATCCGGGTAACGTAGAAAGAGGTCGTAATTCTCGTGGACCGAACCGGCCAGGCTGTTTTCCACGGGCACTATCCCGGCCATGGCGGAACCATCCAGCACCGCGTCAAAAACCGCCCGAAAGGAGGGACATCGCAGCCGGGAAGCCTCTTCGCCGAAGACCCTCATCAAGGCCTGTTCGGCAAAGGCGCCGCTTTCCCCGGAGAAGGCCGCGGGAATATCCCCCCGCTCCTCGCTATCCCCCGCTTTTGTCAGGATCTCGGTATGATGGGCCCCTCCTCCATGGGAAGGCAGGGGTGTCCGAAGCAGTTCCTTTCCCACCACTGGGGCCAGGGCTTCAATATCCCGCATGAGCCGTTCAAATTGTTCCGGGTAGAGGGATTGGGGGCCGTCGGAAAGGGCTTCGTCCGGCCGGGGGTGAACCTCTATGGTCAGACCGTCGGCCCCGGCGGCTATGGCGGCCAGCCCTGCGGAACTTACCTTGGCCCGGATACCTACCGCGTGACTGGGATCCACGATTACCGGCAGGTGGGAAAGGGCCTTGACCACGGGGATGGCGGAAATATCCAGGGTATTCCGGGTATAGGTTTCAAAGGTCCGGATCCCCCGTTCGCAGAGGACCACATCCTGGGTACCCGAAGCCAAAAGGTATTCGGCGGAGAGGAGCCATTCCTCAATGGTCGCCGAAGGGCCCCGTTTAAGCAGTACCGGCTTCCCCAGGGAGCCGACTTTTTTCAGTAATTCATAGTTTTGCATATTCCGGGCGCCAATCTGGAACATATCGGTGATATCCTTCATCTGGACCGCCAGTTCCGGGGAAACCACTTCGGTCACAATGGGCATACCCTGGGCTTCTCCCGCGGCTTTCATGTATTCCAGGCCCTTCATTCCCAGACCCTGGAAGGCATAGGGGCTGGTCCGGGGCTTAAACGCCCCTCCCCGGAGGATCACCGCCCCGGATTCCCGGACCATGGCGGCGGTTTCCATGATCTGCTCCCGGCTTTCCACGGCGCAGGGACCGGCGATCACCGAAATCCGGGAGCCGCCGATTTTTACCAGGCCGGTGGACTGCGCCGCTCCCCCCACGCTCACAATGGTATCCTCGGCCTTGGTTTCCCGGGAGGCCAATTCATAGGGTTTGGAGGTTGCCGCCACCCGTTCAACTCCGGGCAGCAGGCTGAGTTCCCGGATATCCACCACCCCCTTCCCCGAGGCAGCGATGATCTCATCTTCCCCCAGGGCCTGTTCCCGGAGGCTAAAGCCCCGGTCCTTTAAATATATCCGAACCATTTCCTTATCATGAACCGAAACACCCTGGGACAAAACCACTATCATGAGAAACCTCGGTATTATTGGAATAGGGGGTATACTACCCTCCGTACGCTCCGCCTATGAGCTTATATTTTCAACCCGCCATTTTTTTTGAGATTTATAATATATTCGGCATATTTTTTATCCACCATGGCAATATGGGTCAGGATCCAATCCCGGAGGAAACGGACAAAAATATTGGGGACGAATTTTTTACCCTCCTCAAAATTTTTAACCTCCTCCAGCACCTGTCTGACAAATTCCTCGTGTTGCTTCTTATGGGCCGTAAATTCAGGGTAATTGACATTTTTCAGAATCTGCTCTTCCGCGCCGAAATGGAACTTTACATAATCCACTGTTCCCTGGATCGCGATCCTAAAGTTCTCCCGGGCCGCTTCGTCTCCCTGGAGACAGCTCTCGTAAAGATTATTGGTCAACCGGATAAGTTCTTTATGCTGCTCATCTATCAGGGGAATACCGATTAAATACCGATCATCCCATTCAACAATAATATTATCACTCATACCCTGCCTCATCATAGGACTTTGCAGCTTCTTCTATAAGATATAAAAATATAACAATAGTTACAATCCTTAAAAAATAGGCTATAGTTGAAGCATGGAAAACGATCTGGAATATATCAGGTCCAAACGGGCCTTTATTATCGACATGGACGGGGTGATCTACCATGGAAATATGGTTCTTCCCGGGGCGGTGGATTTTGTGGAGTGGCTAACCCACAGTAACAAGGCCTTTCTCTTTTTGACCAATTCCAGTGAACGCTCCCCCCTGGAACTGTCCCAGAAGCTTGCCCGGCTGGGGATCATCGTGGACCCGGAACATTTTTATACCAGCGCCCTGGCCACGGCGGGGTTCCTGGCCTCCCAAAAACCGGGTGGTTCCGTCTACGTCATCGGGGAACCGGGGCTGATCCAGGCCCTATACGACGCGGGGTTCACCATGAATAACGTGAATCCCGATTATGTGGTAGTGGGGGAGGGTAGGGGGTACAGTCTGGAGGCTCTGGAACGGGCGGTCAAACTGGTTTTTGGGGGAGCCCGATTGATCGGTACCAACCCGGATCTAACCGGGCCGGTGGAAGGGGGGATAGTTCCGGCCTGCGGTTCCCTGGTGGCCCCCATAGAACTGTCCACCGAGACCAAGGCCTATTTTGTGGGGAAGCCCAATCCCCTGATGATGCGGCACGGCCTGCGAAGGCTCAACGCAAAGCGGGAAGAAACGGTTATTATCGGGGACCGCATGGATACGGACATAGTTGCCGGGGTGGAAGCGGAAATCGAGACGGTCCTGGTCCTTTCGGGGGTCACCAAGATGGCGGATATTCCCCGATTTCCCTACCGGCCCAAGCATATTCTGGAGGGGGTCTTCGAGATTCCCCCGGGCATGGATGCTTCTCAAGACCCGGCGGCCCATACCTAGCAGCCTGTTGCACTGGTGGATTTTTTGCGCTTGATGCCGCAAAAATCCCGATTATCGGGGCTGCTTACGCGGTACCGGCTATTCTCGGGCCGCGGCTTTGCAAAGGCGGTCATTAATGGCCGGTCCCAGCCCCGAGGGGGGGGCTTCCTCCGCCCTAATCCGGGAAAAGCCCAGCCGGTCCAGCTCGTGGAGGGTATCAAAGAGATTGGCCGCGGCCTCCGTGGTATTCCCCTCCTCGGAAAGGACCCGAATTCCGGGGAACGGGCCGGATCCGGGAAGGTCCCGCTGCCCCTGAAGCCACCGGTCCCGGGAGGCTCCGTCAAAGAAAAGGCAGGCCCCCCGGGGATCAAAATCCAAGGCGATCATTGCATCCTTTTCATATAGGGTGAGGGGGGTACGGGGGGCATAGTGGCTTTTGAGTTGCCCCGGAGCGTTGACCGGGCCTTCCGTTTCTTGGGGGGGGGCTACCGGCCCGATAAGGGCCTCGATCCGCTCTTGGGGGACGCCCCCGGGGCGGAGGATCCGGGGGGAAGGGCCGGTCATGTCCAGGACGGTGGACTCTACCCCAACCCTGGTCCGGCCCCCGTCCAGGATCAGGTCTACCCGGTCCCCCAGCTGGTCCCGGACATGTTCCGCCCTGGTGGGACTAAGACGGCCGAAGGGGTTGGCGCTGGGGGCGGCCACCGCCCCGGTGGATAGGGCGATGAGTTTTTGGGCCGCCGGGTGATCCGGCAGCCGGACCGCCACGGTGGCAAGCCCCGCGGTGGCAAGTTCCGGAATTTCCCGCCTTTTGGGAAGGATCAGGGTCAAAGGCCCGGGCCAGAGCTTTTCACAGAGCAGGTCGGTTTTTCTCCGGGCCTCCCCCTCCAGAAGTTCCAGGTCCGCCGCCAGTTCCAGCCCTTCCACCCGGGCGATGTGGATGATCAGGGGATCAAAGCGGGGCCGGTTTTTAACCTCAAACACCCGTGCCAGGGCCGCGGGGTTAAACCCGTCGGCCCCCAGACCGTAGACGGTTTCCGTCGGAAAGGCGACCAAGCGCCCGGATCTCAGGGCTTCCGCCGCCAGGGCGATATCAAAATCAGAGACCGTCAGGATCCGCACCAAAGCCCCCTAAAACCAGCGCCGGTGCTTAAAGAAAAGCAGCATCCCCAGGGCAATGAGGATCATCCCCCCCCAGGTCAGGGGATAGGCGTAGGGGTACTGCAACTCGGGCATATAGATGAAATTCATCCCATACACGCCGACGATAAAGGTCAGGGGTATAAAGAGGGTGGAAATGATGGTCAGCACCTTCATCACCTGGTTCATACGGTTTGAAACCGCCGAGAGGTTCACCTCTATCACTCCGGCGATAAGCTCCCGGTAGGTTTCCACGGTTTCCGCCACCTGGATCACGTTGTCGTGGAGGTCCTTGATAAAGGGCCCCAGCTCCTCATGGATAAAGGCGGGACTAAGCCGGGGCAGCAGGGAAAGACTTTCCCGGAGGGGCCAGACGATGCGCCGGATTTTGAGGAGCTCCTGTTTTATCTTCTGGATATCCGGCATAAAGGCTTCATCCTTTTCGTCCATGGCCCGGTCCTCAAAATTCTCGATTTTGTCCCCCAAATCGTCCAGCACGAGAAAATAGGCGTCCACCACCGAATCCACCAGCCCATAGGCCAGATAATCCGCCCCCATCTTCCGCACCCGGCCCCCATTGTTCAAGATCCGCCGCCGGATGCCGCTGAAGGGGTCCCCGGCCACTTCCTGAAAGGTGATCACCGTGTTTTCCATCAATACCAGGCTTATCTGCTCGAAGACCAGCTCATTTTCTTCCCGGATATGCAGATCCTTGAGGATAAAAAAGAGGTAATTGTCGAATTCCTCCACCTTGGGCCGCTGGCCCGTATCCAGGATATCCTCCACCGTTAGGGGGTGGATGCCGTAATATTCCGCCAGCCGGGTAATGGCGGCGGAATCCTTGAGGCCGTTGATGTTTATCCAGGTAATCCCCTGGGGGTTTTTAAAGGCCAATAATTCATCCACCGTATCTGCGGACTTGAGCCAGGCCTGGGAAGGATCGTATCCGATGAGGGAAAGGGCGGTTTCCATGGGGTTCCGTTCCCCCACATAAATGGGACTACCCGGCGTTACCCCGATATTGGGCCGTTCGATTTTTTCATCCATAATAAGACGATACTATTCCGAGCAGTTACCTGCAAGGGGGAAGCCTTCCATGGCCCCCCCAGGCCTAAGCGGTATATTCCATGCCCGGTTCCGCGCCGGTTTTCCGTGTCACCGGCCGGTTTACGGCGAATTTAGGGATCCGCCCTTCCAGCACTTCCCGAACATTCATGGCCGCCCGGGTTTTGAGGATCGAGACCGATTCCCTGCTGTAATAGGCGCTGTGGTCGGTGAGGATCAGGTTGTCCAGGGAGAGGAGGGGGTGATCCGGCGGGAGGGGTTCCTTTTCAAACACGTCCAGGCCCGCGGCGCCGAGTTTGCCCGAGCGTAAAGCCTCCACCAGGGCGGTCTCATCAATGACCTGCCCCCGGGAGACGTTGATGAGGATGGCCCCGTCCTTCATCCGGGCAAGGGTCCGGGCATTGATACAATGGCGGGTACCCTCGTTCAGGGGCACATGGAGGGAAATAAAATCCGATTCCGTAATGACCGTATCAAAGGACGCGGCTTCCCCCGCCATGCCCGGATGGAGTTTTGTCGTGATATGGGGATCGGCGATGAGGATACGGCTGAAACCAAAGCCCTGAACTTTTTCCCAAAACGCCCGTCCGGTGGCGCCAAAGCCCACAATACCCAAAACCGCCCCGGACAGACGCCGAATGGGCCGGTTTAGGTTCCACCCCCCCGCCCGGACCCCCCGGTCCTTAAAGGGGATCCATCGGACACCGGCGAGGAGCAGCCCCAGGGCGTGTTCCGCCACTTCCTCGGTGCAATAATTGGGCACATTGGTTACCCAGATCCCCTGTTCTTCCGCGGCGAGGATGTCCACATTATCGTATCCAATGCCATAACGGGAAATAACCTGGCATTTTTTTAAGGCGCCGATAACCCGGGCGTTCATAGACGCCTGATTGAGGAGGATGCCATCGGCATCGGCGCAGGCTTCAATAAGCGCGTCTTCGGTATGACCACCGGCGATGCTTACCTCCGCTTCTAAATCCTTTAAAACAAACCGTTCTTCGTCGGACCATCCGAACCGGTCGTCGGTTATCACAATCTTCATACTCCCTTTTCGGCATAACCGGCCCGGAGCAAAAGTATTTGCTTTTATCCCGGGGGGGTCTTTGAAAAATCCACTTTTTTGTAATATTATTATAATATGGAATGGTTTATCCACAGAAACGTAATTATCCAGGCTCTGTTGGCTACCCTCTTTACCTACGGGGTGACGGCCCTGGGGGCGGGGACGGTGTTTTTCTTTAAAAGTATCAACCGTAAAATTTTGGACGGTATGCTGGGGTTTGCCGGCGGGGTGATGATCGCGGCGAGTTTTTGGTCCCTGCTGGAACCGGCGATCCTCATGGCGGAAGCCTCCGGAGGGGTACCCTGGCTGCCCGCGGCGGTGGGTTTTCTGGGAGGAGGCTTTTTCCTCCGCCTGGTGGACCGGATCCTTCCCCATCTGCATATCGAATACAACCTGCAGGACGCCGAGGGGCCGAAAACCAACTGGGGCCGTTCGGCGCTGCTGGTCCTGGCCATCACCATCCACAATATCCCCGAAGGTCTTGCCGTAGGGGTCGGATTTGGGGCGGCGGCGGCGGGGATCCCCGGGGCGGGATTCACCGGAGCTATCGCCCTGGCCCTGGGGATCGGACTCCAGAATTTTCCCGAAGGGGCCGCGGTTTCCATCCCCCTGCGCCGGGACGGGATGAGCCGTCCCCGGGCTTTTTGGTACGGCCAGCTTTCGGGGTTGGTGGAACCCTTTGCCGGGGTCCTCGGGGCCGCCACGGTGTTCTATATCAAGCCTATTTTGCCCTATGCCCTGGCTTTTGCCGCGGGGGCCATGATCTTTGTGGTGGTCGAAGAGGTGATCCCCGAATCCCAAAAAGAGGGAAACGAGCACATCGCCACCGCGGGACTTTTGCTGGGTTTTGCCCTGATGATGGCCCTGGATGTGGGCTTAGGTTAGGAAATCCGGCGGCTGAGGAGCCGCCGGCCGGGGTTAACGTACTGAAAGCCGTTCCTTGAGGCAGTCTATCGCCTTATCGATTATTTTGGTGAAGGGTAGGGATTCCATGCCTACCAGGCGGAAATGGTCCTGCTGCAGGGGCAGGAGGATCTTCTCCCCCGGGGCGGCGAGGATCGCCTCGGCCATGGCCGGGCTTATTTCTCCCATGAGGCTGTTGACGATGACAATACCGATGGGGCCCAGGATAAAGTCCCCCAGGGAAGCGGATACCTTGATGGCGTTTTCACCGGCGGCGCCCCGGTGGGCCCCGGCCTTGATCATCCGTTCCGTTGCCACCGCATTGGTACCCAGGGCGATAATTTCCAGTTCCTCATGGTTTATTTCCCGAATTTTGGATATGAGCTGGGCGCCGATACCGCCCCCCATACCGTCAATAATAACCACCGTTTTCTTCATGGTATTACCATACCCTGATGGGGTAAATCTGTCAATTTTGTCCGGGCTAGGGCGTATCCCGCCTTCATTTTTTTTATTTTTGGTGATAAGGTTATTCGGATCCAATCCAAAGGAGTTTTTTATGATCCTATGCTGCGGCGAAGCCCTTATTGATATGATTCCCGCTCCTTCCGGGGGGGAGGATGGATTTATTCCCCGTCCCGGGGGGAGCCCCTACAATACCGCGGTAGCCATCGGCAGGCTTGGTACTCCGGTACGGTTTTTGGGCCGGCTTTCCACGGATTTTTTCGGGGAAATGCTGGTCCGCCGGCTTTCCCAAAATGCCGTGGGGACCGATTGGATCATCCGTTCCGGGGAGAATTCCACCCTGGCCTTTGTTAAACTTGAACCGGGAAAGGAGCCGGCCTATGTTTTTTATACCAAGGGAAGCGCCGATTCATCCCTGAGCCCCGGGGATCTCCCCCCCAGCCTGATCCCGGAAATCCGGTGTATCCTTTTTGGTTCCATCGCCATGACCATGGAACCTATCGCGACCGCCATCGAAACCCTGATATTCCGGGAGAACACCCCCTACGGGCCGGTTATTTCCCTGGACCCCAATATACGTCCCTTTATGATCCGGGATCGGGATGCCTATGTCCAACGTTTTGAAGGTTGGGTAAGGGCCTCAACCATCGCAAAAATCTCCAAGGCGGATTTTGAGTTTATTTACCCCGGCCTGGGCCTGGAAAAATCTCTGAAGAAGATCCTTGCCATGGGGCCCCGCATGGCCCTTACCACCCTGGGCGCCGAGGGAGCCCGGGCGCTGCTTCTGAAAGACAACGGGACTATCCTGGACGTCAGCGCCCCGGTGGTGGATCTGCTGGTGGCCGATACCATAGGCGCCGGGGATACCTTTCACGGGGCCTTTCTCTCCTGGCTGGAGGGGGCGGGAAAGATGTCCCGGGAAGGGCTTCTTTCCCTGACGGAAAAGGAACTCTACGAGGCCCTGTTTTTCGCCAATAAGGCGGCGTCCCTGGTCTGTTCCCGGCACGGGGCGGATCCCCCCTCCCGGGCGGAGGTGGACGCCCTAAAGTCATAGGAATAGTCATGGGCGGGAATCGTTTTGGAACCCTTTTTACCGTTACCACCTTTGGTGAATCCCACGGTCCCGGCTGCGGATCCCTGGTGGACGGTTGTCCCGCGGGGGTAAACCTGGAAACGGAGGACATTGCCCGGGAACTGCGCCGTCGCCGCCCCGGAGGGAATAGGGCCGCCTCTGCCCGGGCCGAAGCGGACGAGCCGGAGATCCTCTCCGGGATCTTTGAGGGAAAGACCCTGGGAACCCCCATCGCCATCCTGGTACGGAATAAAGATCAGCATTCCGGGGATTACGATGAACTCCGGGACCTGTACCGGCCGGGCCACGCGGACTGGACCTGGGAGGCCAAATACGGCATCCGGGATCACCGGGGGGGCGGAAGAAGTTCCGGTCGGGAAACGGTGGGACGGGTCGCGGCGGGGGCGGTGGCCAAGGCCTTCCTGGCCGGGCCGGGCATTCTGATCCGGGCCTGGACCTCCGCCGCCGCGGGGATCCGGGCGCCGGATCCGGAGGAAAAGGGCTTTGATTATGAGGAGACCAAGAAAAATCCCCTGGGGGTGCCTTGCCGGGAGAGCGCCGAAAAGATGCTGGAGAGGATAGAAGCATTAAAAAAACAGGGGGATAGCGCCGGTGGGGTGGTGACCTGTGTGGTCACGGGACTTCCGCCGGGACTGGGGGACCCGGTTTTCGATAAGCTCGACGCCCGGATCGCCGCCGCCATGCTTTCCATCGGGGCCGTGAAAGGGGTGGAATTGGGAACGGGCTTTACCGCCGCCTCCTGTCTGGGCTCGGTCCACAACGACGAACCCATCTCTGCCCAAGCCGGGCAGGCCTGTCCCGGACTTCCACCCGGGGTACCGTTCCTGACCTTTAAGACCAACCATGCCGGGGGGGTCCTGGGGGGGATTTCCACCGGTTCCCCCCTAGAATTCCGGGTGGTCTTTAAGCCGGTTCCCTCCATAGCGAAAAAGCAGCACACCCTGGACCGGTGGAATGCGGCTCAGGACCTGGTTATCCGGGGGCGGCACGATGTCTGCATTGTTCCCCGGGCAATACCGGTGGTGGAAGCCATGACCGCCCTGGTTTTGGCGGATCTGGTCCTTTTAAACCGATGCGCCCGGGTCTAACCGGAAAATTCAGCCCCGCCTGATATAGAGGGGTATTGAGGTAAGTTCCTTATCGTCCATATACAACACAAAATTGACCACTCCGCTGCTTTTGAATTGCAGATTGGAAATAGAAAAGACCAGGTGGGAAACGGCGGTAGCGTTTCCCACTCCCTTGACATCCACGTTTCCCGAAATAGTTTCCATGTTTAATTCCCCATTGAGATCCCGGGTTTCTATTCGAAAAGTATGATTGACAAATTCCCAAATATCAAAACGCAGGCGGATGACCACCGATAATTGTGGATGAATACAGGGAAAATTCTTGGAAACAATCGTATCAAAGGTCCCAATAATGGTAAGTTTACCGCCGCTTTCCTGGGCAAAATC
This sequence comes from Treponema sp. TIM-1, assembly GCF_046533115.1. Lineage (NCBI taxonomy): Bacteria > Pseudomonadati > Spirochaetota > Spirochaetia > Treponematales > Treponemataceae > Treponema > Treponema sp. TIM-1. Next base: position 109,242 of record NZ_JAJQRC010000004.1, on the reverse strand, counting down.
GCAAAAGGTAAAAATCTCAGCTTTCATTTAAGACTCCGTCCAACAAATATATACCAAAACAGCGAACAAGTGGATGACTTATTTATAAAATAATCGACTTTACGGATAAATTGCTACGTAAGGAGCCGATTAAGCCGTTTTACCAATGAAAAATATACGGTTAGGGCCAGGAGGGCAAATATAAAAACCACCCCCAGCTGCCATAATACCTGGGTTCTTATCCAGGCGATGATGGTATCCGCTTCCAGATCACAGCCGATGATCCCTACCAGATCCCCCCGGGAATTCAGGATAGGGGCATAAACGGATATGAGGTTACCCCAGGTTTCATTCATATCTATGCCGCCCAACTGGATCTTCTTGGTCCGGAGGGTTACAAAAAAGGCGGAATCATAGGCGCTGATATCTTCCTCCGCACCCAAGGGTGAAAAATTCTCCCCATCATCCGGGGTGGAACTGCCGTCAATGATGTACCGGAATATGGAAGTATTGACCGGCGCCATGGTATATAAATAACGGCAATTAACGGTTTGTTTTATCTCCAGCATTCTGAGCCGGGTTTTTTCATAATAGGGGTCCCCGGGATCCAAGGATCGGCTCAGGGCTTCAAAGGCATCCCCGTCAATGATGGAGGCCACCTTCTCCACCATGGGCAGCCCGATGCGGGAGCACACAAACCGGGTTACCGCGGAAATTTGCAGTACCGAGGTAATAACAAACACCCCAAAAACGGCAATAAAAAAGAAGACGACAAAGAGGGTTATCCTGAATTTAAAGGTCGCGATCTGCTGCCGCCGGCCTTCCACTTCATTGGCTATATCCATAGTATTTCTCCGGTTTTTATAGTAAGCGTTCTAAAGACCTCAAGATGCTTTCTTAATAAAGTTTTTTATTTCCAGGGGGATATAGATGTTAAAGATCGTACCCTTTCCCGGTTCGCTTTGCAGTTTTATGGACCCCCGGAGTTCCCGAATCCGTTCCCGCACCAAACTAAGCCCGATGCCGCGGCCGGCATGAACATCCGCCTCTTCGACAGTGCTAAACCCTGGGGAAAAAATAGCCTTGAGGAGTTGGTTTTTATCCGCCGCATCTTCCGGATGCTTAAAAAGATGTAATCGTTCCGCTTTTTCGCGGATCTTTTCAAAATCCAGCCCTCTACCGTCATCGGAAAGTTTAATATGGATCTGGTTATCCTGGTACTTGATAAAAAGCCGGATAAGCCCCTGGGGGGGTTTACCCAGGGCGTTTCGTTCCTCCGGGCTTTCAAGACCGTGGTATACCGCATTACGAACCAGCTGGGTCAGGACCTCCTTAATAATCCGGCGGGGACCATATTCCAACACTAACCCATCCAGGTCTTCCACCACAAATTGGGCCTTTTTATTCAGCGCCGCCGATGCTTTTTCGCAGGCCTTGGTCAGGGTCTCCACCAGCACATACCGGTCCTGTCTCCGGCTTTCCCCCATATTGACCCTAAAGGACTGGATCTTATCAATAATATCCCGGAATTTATCCTTTTCCTTCATAAGTTTTTCCAGTTCCACGGTGATGTGTAACACCTCATCAAAGGAGATATCCTCCTGGTCCCGGAGTTCCTTGATCTTTGATTCAAGTTCATGGAGTTTACCGCTGAAATTTTCGAGTCCCAGGATAAGGGCGTTGGATTTGATGGCATGGACAGACTGATAAATGTCCACCATGGCCTGCCGGGCGGAAAGGTTTTTGTCTTTAAGGATGTTGTTGATCCGATCAAAATCATACTCCATATCTTCGATAAAATCATTAAAGACCCGGGGTTCCACCTGAATCACCTGAAAGAGGGCCCGCATTTCTTCGTTACGCTTGCTCTCTTCTTCCTCAAGCTGCTTCTGGAGCGATTTTTCGGTGGTGATATCCTCCAGGCTCCCCAGGATAAAAAAGATACCATACCCCCGGTCAACGGCGGCAAAGGTGGTGCGGAGGATTTTTTCTTCCCCGGTTATTTCATTTATATAGAAGAATTCCACAATCGGGTTGATCTCTTCCAGCATTTTCGGGTCAAAGGAACGTTTTATTACCATTTCAAAATAATCTTCCAGGGTATCCCGTTCCTTTGCCTTAAGAGAGGCGGACAGAAGGTCGGTAAACTTTTTCCCCTGAAGCTCGTCCATGCCCAGAATCTCCTCCAGGGCTTTGGAATAGGCGGGCTGGATCGTATAGTCCTTGTCCATGAGGAAAACACCGGCTTTGAGGTTGTCCTTCATCACGCTCACCTCGTCCCGTTCGGACTTCAAAGTGGCGGTCAGCTGCCGCAGCCAACGGTCTTTAAGAATCCGGATCTGTTCATAGGTAATGGTTAAGACCACTACTAGGATATAGACGGCGATGAACCGGAAGGCGATAGGAAGAAAATAATTAAATTCCGCAATTCCGGGGATAATCGTAATGGTCATGAGCCCCACGAAAAGGAGCCCCGAAAGAACGGAACCGATATATAAACCCAGGATAAAAATAACGATGGGGGGATAGGTAAATATCCATAGGCCCGCAAATCCCCGGGCACCGCCGCTTAAAAGCAAGCCCAGACAGAGTATTCCAAAGGGAACGAGGACGATGAGGCCGCATGCGGTAAAGGGGACCTTGGTCCTGAGGAGAAAGAGGATAATAATACAAATGAAGCCGATAAGCAGATCCGCGATGCCCCGGATTGTATTACCCTCAAATACCACGGTAATCCCGAAGGAGATAAGGAAAACCGACCCTATCACCAGGGCAATATTAAAGGTGATGTAGCGGACTATTTCATCCATCACCAATTCGTCCTGGGGATTTTCAAATTTATTGCTGGTAAGAAATTTTAAAACTATAGTACCTATCATGGGTTAGTCACCTTTTAATGATTCAATGGCCACCGAAAGGATAAAGGTTTGGTTCTCAAATATGTTGAAGGGGATGCAAATAATCCGGGTATGACCGCTCGGCCAGGTTATTACATGCTCCTTACCCTGTATAATGGTTGGCAGGGATATGATAAGCCGGAATGATTCCTCCAGCTCCTTTTTTACGTTTCCCGCGATAATATTGACAATTTCTCCAATGGCGTCCACCGTTTCGTCGTCCAATTCGGTATGTTTGGACCCGGTGAGGATATCGGTAATCATAAGGGCAAGGGATGTTTTCATCGAAATAACCACCGCCCCCCGGGCTTCTCCGGTAAGTCCGATTACCGCGGAAATATCCCAGTCAGTAACGTTTTCTTTCTCTGCGAAATAGGGACGATCCGCCGAGGGTTCATCGCCCACAAATTCTTTAAACACGTTTTTACATACCCCGACAAAGGGTTGGATATACTTTTCCATGGTTTCCCCTTAACTATAAATGAACAAGCGGATAGGCTTAATTTGGGGCATAAGCGCCTGCCTCCATGCCGGTTTCAAAAAAAATGAATTCTGGAACCGGATCATATAATTATTTTTGACAATTTTTCCTTGAAATTTTTTTCGTTTACCGGTTTAATGATATAATCGGTGGCTCCGTTTTTTAACGCTTCAATTACATTATACCGGGCGGCTTCGCTGGTCACCATGATCACCGGAAGGTTTTTATACTCCTCTTTGGCCCGGATTGTTTTAAGAAAATCTATCCCCGAAAGCTGCGGCATATTCCAATCCAACAGCACTAGATCTATTTTTTGGCTTGCCAGTAATTGTAAAGCCTCCCGTCCATTGGACGCTTCCACATATTGGCAGGGAATTTTCATAAGAGAAAAGGTATTTTTTACGATGTTTCTCATGATACGGGAATCATCTACCACCAATACTGTCTTCATATATCCTCCCAGTTATTAAGCAAAACATCTCTCCGATTGTTAGCAGCGTGTCAAACATCGGCCATTTCTTTGGAAAAACAGACGACTTTATTTCTTCCCCCTTTTTTTGCCTGATATAAAGCAATATCCGCGTAGTGGATACAGGTTTCAAGATCATTTTTTTCCTCGGGATTGTCACTATCCTGAAAGGTGGCGATCCCAAAACTGGCGGTTATGGTAACAGGACCTGATTTAAGCCGGATCGGGGTTGTGGCAATGGCCTCCCGAACCCGTTCTGCTATGGCGATACTGGTACTCTTATCCACATGGCTAAAATAAAAGATAAATTCCTCCCCCCCATACCGGCCTAAAAAATCATTTTTTCGCAGGAGGGATGAAATAACCCCTACCACATGGCGCAGGACATCATCTCCCGCCTGATGGCCATAGGTATCGTTAAACTTTTTAAAGTGATCGATGTCCATCATCGCGAGACTGCAGGGGGTGTTATGGTTTATGGAGGCGGACAGTTCTATAATGGCCCGATCCATAAAGGAACGGCGGTTCAAGGCCCCGGTTAGGTGATCATGGCTGGCAAGGTATTTAAACTGGGATTCGCTTTCCCGAAGGGCTTCCACCGTGGAATCCCGGCTGGTCACTTCGTTTCGGAGGCCGTCCGCCAGGGCAGTCAGGGCCTCCTCCTTCTGTTTTAATGTCTTGAGGGTGGCGTCAAATTGGCGGACCATGCTGTTAAAGGCGGCGGAGAATTCCCCCAAAAATTGAACCTGTTGGGTAAAATCCCCCTGTTCCACCATCTGAACCTGCCAAATCAGGTGTCTGAGGTGGGCCTGAAGGGTCTTTAAGCAACCGGGAATAATTCCCCGGATTTTAATTGCGGGTGAAAGGTCTCCCATGGAAAAAGAATAAGTAATTTCCCGAATAGCCTTAAGATCATTATGAATATCCTGCAAGAGGGGTAATTCCGCCAAATCTCCCTCCAGGGGTGGAATCACATTATCCTTCAGGAGCTTTTTTATATGCTCCAGAGCAAGATATTCTTTTTCGTCCATGAAATTTTCTTTTAAGAAGCCCTACCCTTTGCTTCAAAGCGGCAGGTTCGGGAGCCGGTACACCAGCAGTCAATCTCCCGGACATCAAAACCTTTTCCGCTAAAGGATTCCAATATCCCTTGAATGAACCCCTCATCGTATACACAGATAACATCGGAAGTATCCGGAAGGCCCGAACAGTCCAAGTCCTCGTCCACGGTAAAAATGAAGTGTCCCTTATCGGGATTAGCGGTTTCTACCCGGAAAATACCGATTCCAAAGTCGTTAAATGATTTTTGGATCAGACTGGCCAGGGAAGACGTATCTTTGGCATCGCTGAGAAATTTATCAAAAAAGGCGCGGCCCGCGATGCTCCCCGCTTCCCGGAAAATATTATCCGCCATTTCCGTACCATAATGCTGTTCCAGTACATCCCGAAGGGTAAACTGAAACAAGCGGTAAGTCTCGATCCTGGTAGAAGGGCCAAGATGGGGACGGGCCACCTGCATATCAGCCCCTACCGTATTCTCCCAAGAAAATTTGTATTTTCTATTGTCATTTTCTGCCATATATTACTCCTTCATATAATATTGTTTATATGATACTATCATATATATGCTTAGGAAGGAAAGCCGTTCGAACCAAGCGGATTCCCTCCCCTTATTTTCGGCATTTTGGAGGGGGTTTTTCTATTATATGAAGAAATATATGGGTAAAGTAGGTTATGATGAGTGATTTTGTTCATCTCCATGTCCATTCGGACTATTCCCTGCTGGACGGCGCCGCCTCGGTGGAAGGCTTGGCGGCTAAGGCCGCCTCCCTGGGAATGAAACACCTGGCGATAACCGACCACGGGAACCTTTTTGGGGTACTGAAATTCAAAAAGGCCTGCGAAAAAAACAATATCCACCCGATTATCGGCAGTGAATTTTATATGGCCCCGGGAAGCCGGACAGAACGGAAGGGCAGCGAGTATAAAAACAAATATTACCACCTGGTCCTCCTTGCCGCCAATGGGGAGGGATACCGGAATTTAATAAAACTCTCCTCCTATTCTTTTACGGAGGGGTTTTATTACAAGCCCCGGATAGATAAGGAACTGTTGGAACGGTATCCTGGGGGGCTTATCGGGCTTTCGGCGTGCCTGGCTGGGGAGATCCCCAGCCTTATCATGGAACGCCGGGTTGACGAAGCGGAAAAACGGGCCCGGTGGTTCCGGGAGATTCTGGGGGAGGACAATTTTTTCCTGGAACTCCAGGATCACCGGCTGCCGGAGCAGAAACAGGTGAATCCGGTGATCGCCGAAATTTCCCGGCGTACCGGCATACCCCTGGTCGCAACCAACGATATCCACTACCTGGAACGGGAAGATGCCCCGGTGCAGGACCTGCTCCTCTGTGTAGCCACCAAGAAAAAACGGAACGAAGAAAAACGGATGCGGTTTGAAACCGATGAGTTTTATTTTAAAACCGGGGAGGAAATGGCAGCCCTTTTCCCGGAATACCCTGAGGCCGTCCGGAACACCCTGGAGATAGCGGAACGGTGTAATGCCGAAATCCCCCAACCGGGCCCGCTTTTGCCGGATTTTGAGATCCCCCCGGGGTATGCCTCCGCCGACGAGTACCTGCGGGCCCTGACCATGAAGGGACTGGAACAGCGGTACCCCGGAGCTTCCCGGGAAATCCGGCAACGGGCGGAGTACGAACTGGATGTGATCATCAAAATGGGCTTTACCGGTTATTTCCTTATTGTCTGGGACTTTATCAACTGGGCCAAAGAACAGGATATCCCCGTGGGACCCGGCCGGGGTTCCGGGGCAGGGTCCATCGTGGCCTATTCCCTCAGAATTACCGATATTGATCCCCTCAAATACAACCTGCTTTTTGAGCGTTTCCTCAACCCCGAACGGATATCCATGCCGGACTTTGACGTGGACTTCTGTTATGAGCGGCGGGGGGAGGTGATTGATTATGTAACCAAAAAATACGGCAGCAACCGGGTGGCCCAGATTATCACCTTTGGGACCCTCAAGGCCCGGGCGGCGATTAAAGATGTGGCCCGGGCCCTGGATATACCCCTGGGGGAATCGGAGCTGATCGCCAATCTTGTCCCCAAGGATCCCAAAATAACCCTGGACAAGGCCTTTGAGGTGGAGCCGAAGCTGCGGGAAAAGGAACAGGACTCCCGCTACCGGGAGCTTTTTGCCATGGCCCGGAGACTGGAGGGGAAAAACCGGAACAGCAGCCTCCACGCTGCGGGGATCGTTATCGGCAAAACGGATCTCACCGACTATGTACCCCTTTACTGGGACCCCAAGACCCAGGGGGTGGCCAGTCAGTTCACCATGGACCAGATCGAAGCCTGCGGCCTCGTGAAAATGGACTTTTTGGGGCTTAAAACCCTCACCCTGATCCGGCATAGCGAGGAGTTGATCCGGCTGCGGGGGGGGGATTATGCCGATTTCCATATCGCCCAAATCCCCGAAGACGATCAAGCCGCCTTTGTCATGCTGGGGGAAGGGAAAAGCGCCGGTGTTTTCCAGTTTGAATCCGCGGGGATGCAAAAGGTGTTAAAAAAGGCCCGGCCCACCAGTATTGAGGATCTTATCGCCTTAAACGCCCTCTACCGGCCGGGCCCCATGGATAATATCGACCAGTTCGTGGATTCCAAATGGGGGCGGCGGACTATTGTGTATCCCGATCCTTCCCTGGAGGGCATCTTAAAAGAAACCTATGGGGTTATCGTTTACCAGGAACAGGTCATGCAGGTGGCCCAAACCATCGCCGGATACAGTCTGGGGCAGGCGGACATCCTCCGCCGGGCCATGGGGAAGAAAAAACTGGAGGAGATGAAGAAGGAAAAGGCCAAATTTATCGCCGGCGCCAAGGCCCGGGGATTTCTTGAAAAGGACGCGGACCGGATCTTCGAGATCCTTATTCCCTTTGCGGGGTACGGGTTTAACAAGAGTCATTCCGCGGCTTACGCCATCCTTGCCTATCAAACCGCCTACCTTAAAGCCAACTTTCCCGCGGAGTTTATGGCGGCGAACTTTTCCAACGAGATCGCCAGCGTCGATAAGCTTCCGGAGTATATCGACGAGGCCCGGCGGATGGGCCTGGTCCTGGATCCCCCGGATATCAACCGGTCGGGACCCTATTTTACTGTGGCCGACGGCCGGATCGTTTACGGCTTTTTGGGGATCAAAGGCCTGGGGGCCGCTTCGGCGGAGGAAATTGTCAACTGCCGTAAGGACGGGCCCTACCGGGACTTTATGGACTTCCTGGACCGGGTGAATATCAAAACCGTGGGTAAAAAGGTGGTGGAACTCCTGATAAAAACCGGGGCCTTTGACGGTTTCGGCTTGTCCCGGGCGGTCCTGGTGGGGAATCTGGAGCAGGCCGTGGATTACGCCCAAAATAGAAAGGAAGATAAAAAATACGGTCAGTCCAGCCTTTTTGAGGACACCGGCGAAAAGGAGTACCCTGATTTTGCCTATAAACCCTTCCCCGAATGGGACCGGATGCAGCAGCTGACGATAGAAAAGGAACTGCTCGGGTTTTATTTCTCCGGCCATCCCCTGGATGATTACCGGGAAGTCTGGCGGCAGGAGGTAACGGTGGATCTGGCCCATCCGGAGAACTCCCCCGACGGGACGTATACCCTCATCGGCATAGTCAAAACCATACGGCCCCAGATGACCAAAAAGGGGGTGGAAATGGGATTCGTTACCCTGATGGATTATAACGGCGAGATTGACCTGGTCTTTTTCCCCAAGGAATGGGCGGCTCATCGGGATAAGATCCATTCCGACGACAAACTCGCCGTCCGGGGACGGATTGACCGATCAGGGGAACAAAAACGGGATCGTCCGGCTTTCCTGGTAAGCAGCCTGCCGGATTTGGAAAAAATGGTAAAAAGCGCCCGGCGGAATGGGGAAAAAAACGAGGTTTCTCAGGCTGAAACGGGTAGTTCCGGGGAGAAAAAGTCCGCGGAAAGCGCCTTTCGGGAGGTCCATATACGGCTTAATCCCCGGGAGGTGGCCGGGGAAGAAACCCTCTACCCCTTGCGGGATTATCTTTTTGAAAACCCCGGCCCCTGTTCGGTGTTTATCCATGTCCCCGCCTCCGGCGGGGAAACGGTGATCCGTACCGCGACCCAGATAAGCGCCGCCGCGGATACGACCCACCTCAACGCCCTGACCCATTGCGCCGGGGTTGTTGAAGTATGGCCGGAATGAACCGCCCCGGAATCGGGTTGGGGCGGCAGGCCGGAATTCGCTAGCATATAGATAGAAGGAGACTGTTATGCAAAATATAGTCCGGATGGGTATGAATATTCTGGGGGGGATAACCGGAGTATACATCCTCCTCATTTTTATCAGGATCCTCCTGACCTGGTTCAGCGGAGCCCGATACGGGAAGCCCTATGATATCCTCTGTGCCGTGACCGATCCTTACCTTAATTGGTTCCGCCGCTTCCCTTTCCTGCAAACCCGGGTTTTCGACCTCTCCCCCATTGCGGCCCTGGCGGTCCTCTCCTTGGTGAACAATATTTTCACCACCCTGGGGCGTTACGGCCGGATCACCCTGGGGTTCATCCTGGCCCTGGCCCTTTCCGCCCTCTGGTCCGCGGCTTCCTTTATCCTGGGTTTTTTTATCCTTATCCTGGTATTACGGCTGGTGGCCTACCTTACCAACCGGAACATATACGGCGTCTTTTGGCGGATCATCGACACTATTTCCCAGCCTGTCCTGTATCGGATAAATCGGATCATCTTTAGAAACCGGCTGGTGAATTACCTTACGGGGCTCCTGGTCTCCCTGGGGGTATTGGTGATCCTCAGAATCGGCCTGGGGCTTGTCCTTAACCAGGTGTTGATCCTGCTGATTTCACTTCCCCTTTGACGGTTTTCCATGTTTCTCCGGGAACTTACCGCGACGATCGATCATGTCCGGGGGGTGGGCCCCAAATCGATCCACACCCTTGCCCGGATAGGGATCACCAGCGTCGCGGACCTCCTCTGCCATTATCCCCGGGATTGGGAGGACCGAAGCCGGGAAATACCCCTTAAGGATTATAAAAATTTCCCCTCGGTTTGCACCGTAGTCCAGGTTTTGGCCCACGACTGGTTTGGGTTCGGCCGGATGAAGACCCTCAAGGTTCATGTGGAGGATCATACCGCCCGGGCGGTTCTGGTTTGTTTTAACCGTCCCTTTCTGGAAAAACAACTTATCATCGGGAACTACTACCGCCTTTGGGGCCGGTTCTACTATAAATACGGGGATATCCAATCCACGGCCTTTGAGATAGAGGCCCTGGATCAGGGCGCCTCCCCGGGGGCTGAAAACGGACCCGGCCGCTTTCAAAGCCGTAACTTTGGCCGTATCCTCCCCATTTATCCCCTTAGCGCCGGACTCAACCAGGGTATGCTCCGGCGCCTCGTCCGGCAGGCCCTGGACCAGTATGCGGCGCCCCTGGAAGACGAACTACCGCCGGGGATTATCCTGCGGGACGGCCTGGCGGCTAAGGCTCAGGCCGTCAGGGCCATCCATTTTCCCGCTTCCCAAAAGGAGCTGGACCTGGCCCGGAAAACCCTGATCTACGAGGAATTTTTCTACCTGGAAGTACTGGTGGGCAAGCGGGCATTGGAACGGTGTAGTACCGGTGGGAGCGTGAGACGGGAGGGTCTGGGACCAGGGAATAAGGGGGAGTTTTCTCCCCTCCAGCGGCAGCTTTTGGAAAGACTGCCCTTTTCCCTTACTCCCGGACAAACTGAGGCGATCGCCGAAATCAACCGGGATATGACCGGGCCCTTTCCCATGGCCCGGCTCCTCCAGGGGGACGTGGGGTCCGGAAAAACCCTGGTATCCTTCCTCGCCGCCCTGGGGGCGGTGGAAGCCGGGGGACAGGCCGCCCTTTTGGCCCCCACGGAGCTTTTGGCCCGGCAGCACGCGGAAAATGCCGGAGCCCTCCTGGAGCCCCTGGGGGTCAGACCCGCCTTCCTCACGGGAAACCTCAAGGCAGCGGGCCGTTCCTCCCTGCTCAAGGCCCTGGCAGCCGGGGAAATAGATCTGGTTATCGGTACCCATGCCCTTTTTTCACGGGACGTGATCTATAAAAACCTCCGGCTGGTCACGGTGGACGAGCAGCACCGCTTTGGGGTGATCCAGCGATCCCTGATCATGGCCAAGGGACAATCCTCCCTATCGTCTCCGGGAACTCCGGACCTCCTCATGATGAGCGCCACCCCCATCCCCCGGACCCTGGCGCTAACGGTTTTTGGAGACCTGGAGGTATCGATCATCCGGGACCTGCCTCCGGGGCGGAAACCGGTAAAGACCCACCTGGCCCGGGAATCCAACGAGGACAAGGTCTATGATTTCGTACGGCAGGAACTGGCCGCAGGTCGTCAGGCTTATTTTGTGTATCCCCTGATCGAGGTCAACGGAACCAAGGACCTTAAAGACGCGGTATCCATGGCGGAACGGCTGGGTAAAGAGATTTTTCCCCAATACCCCACAGCCCTCATACATTCCCGGGTTGATGAGGAGGAAAAACGGCGGATCATGGATGAGTTCCGCCGGGGGAGCATACGGATCCTGACGGCTACCAGTGTGGTGGAGGTTGGGGTGGATGTCCCCAACGCTACCTGTATGGTCATAGAACATGCCGAACGTTTCGGCCTTTCCGCCCTCCATCAGCTCCGGGGCCGGGTCGGCCGGGGGCCGGATCAGGCCTACTGCTTTCTGGTCTACTCCGAGGAACTCACCGAGGACGGCAAGACCCGGCTCAAGGTAATGCTGGAAAATTCCGACGGTTTTATCATCGCCGAAGAGGATCTGAAGCTCCGGGGGCCGGGGCAGATCGCGGGGATCGAACAGTCGGGTTACCTCTCCCTGGGGATAGCCGATCCCCTCAGGGACGCCGCGGAATTGGAGCGGGCCCGGAACGACGCCTTTGCCATGCTGGAAGAGGACCCCGGCCTCCTCCTCCCGGAACACCTTCGGGTTGCCCAGGTCCTCAGCCGGGCGCCCCCCTTCTCCACGGTGGTACTGTAGGATCGGGAGGTTAAAATCGGTAACCTCCCCGGTTTTGCCGGGATATTTGATTTAGCCTAATCAGGGTACTGGGTACTTGCCGGAATTTACGGTTTATAGTATTATACAGGTATTCCGATAGAATTTATATGTTTTATTCGGTAGACCGGTTTCGGAGTTTCGGTTTTTGGGGGCCGGTCCGGTTTGAGACAGCCTCTGCTAATTGAAAGAAAAGTTCATTTTACGGTAAGGTTTGATGGAGAGGATGATGAAGGAGCGATTCATGATTACCCTTAAGGGAGTATCAAAACGTTATGCCGCCGTATCCGCAGTGGACAGGGTGAATCTTACGATCCCCGGAGGGGGCTTATACGGGATTATCGGAAAAAGCGGGGCGGGAAAATCCACCCTGCTGCGGATCATGAGCCTTCTGGAACCTCCCGATGAGGGGGAGGTTTATTATGGGGATGAACGGGTGGATATACTGACGGGTAAGGATCTGCTGTTAAGGCGGCGGAAAATGGGTATGATCTTTCAGAATTTCAACCTCCTTTCTTCCCGGAATGTGACCGGCAATATCAGTTATCCCCTGGAGATCTCCGGGTTCCACAAAAAACAGATCGAAAAACGGGTGGATGAGCTTTTGGAAATGGTAGCTATTACGGATAAACGCAAGGCTCGGCTCCGGGAACTTTCGGGAGGGCAAAAGCAGCGGGTCGCCATTGCCCGGGCCCTGGCGGTGAATCCCGAGGTCCTCTTTTGCGACGAGGCCACAAGCTCCCTGGATCCCCAGACCACCCGGTCGATCCTCACCCTTATTCGGGAACTCCATGATCGGCTGCGGCTTACCGTGGTACTGATCACCCATCAGATGGAGGTAATCCGGGAGATTTGCGAAGAGGTGGCGGTGCTGGATGAGGGCCGTATTGTGGAGCAGGGGCCGGTAGAGACCCTGTTTACCACGCCAAAAACCGAAGCTGCCCGGGAATTGGTTTACGCCTAGGGGCTGCCCGGAAACAAAATTTCACCGCCCCGGATAACGAAAAACATCCACTAAGGAATTGAGAACCCTTCAAGCGCTGTTTGGTGCCCGATCCGGCCGCCCACCCGGGTGAACGATACTTTATTCCATCAGGTTTTGTCAATGCTCATCGATGCCCTCCATGGCATGGGGTTACCGCCCCGATCCCCGGAATTACGCCCCTGACCTTGTTTAAAGACCAATTTTTATTTATCTTAAAGTAAAAGGGTGGATTTATGCCGGTATTTCTGGAAAATGGGACGGAATTACGTACCAAAAAAGAAGAAAAAGTAAAGGAACCTGAAGAATTCCGGGTGATCCTGCTGAATGATCATTATACGACCATGGATTTTGTGGTGGATATCCTGATTCTTATCTTCCATAAAAACGAAATCGATGCGAATCAGATTATGATGGACGTACACCGGAAAGGCCGGGGTATTGTGGGGGTATATTCCTGGGATATTGCTACAACCAAAACGGAACAGGTCCATATCATGGCCCGGGAACACGATTTTCCCCTGAGGTGTATTATTGAAAAAGTATGAGGGGATAATTGAGGTCTTTTAAAAAAGGTGCTATATTAAAAAGAGGAGCAATGGAATGAAAATCAGCCGCCATGTGCAGGCTATCATAAATGCCGCATATAATGAGGCCCGGGTACGGAATCATGAGTACCTGACCCCGGAACATATCCTGTATGCGGCCCTGGCCTTTGACGAGGTTCAGGGGATCCTTTCCGCCTGCGGTGCCAACCTGGAACAGCTTAAACTCGGTATGGAAAACTACTTTGAACAAAAGGTACCGGTTATGAGCAATACCGAACCCACCCATACGGTGGGCTTTCAAAGTGTTCTGGAGCGGGCGGTATTGCAGAGCCAATCGTCTCAAAAGGATACCCTGGATGTGGCGGATATCCTGGTATCCCTTTACGATGAAGAGCGGAATTACTGTGCCTATTATCTCCGTAAGGTTGGGATAAAACGGCTGGAGCTTTTAGAAATTCTTTCCCATGGTTTTGAGGGGGAGGATGAGCAGACCTTTGGATTCCGTAAAATGGATAATCATATCCTCAGCGGTATGGACGATTCCAAAGAAGAGAGTGCGGAAGAGGAAACCCAGAAAACCAAAACCACAAAAAAAAGCGCCCTGGATCGGTATGCGACGGAGCTGACCGCTTTGGCCCGGGAGGGCCGGCTGGAACCGGTTATCGGCCGGGAAGCGGAATTGGATCGGACGATCCAGGTGCTCTGCCGGCGGCTCAAAAATAATCCCGTGCATGTGGGGGATTCGGGGGTGGGAAAAACCGCCATCACCGAAGGGCTGGCCCAGCGGATTGTGGCGGGAACGGTTCCCCCTACATTGAAGGATTTTTCCATCTTTTCCCTGGACATGGGAGCCTTGGTGGCGGGGACCAAATACCGGGGGGATTTTGAGGAACGGGTCAAGCGGGTTGTTGAGGAAATGCTTAAAAAAGAACGGGCCATCCTCTTTATTGACGAGATCCATACCCTTGTAGGGGCCGGTTCCGTATCCGGGGGCGCCCTGGATGCGTCGAATCTCCTGAAACCGGCCCTGACCTCAGGAAAGATCCGGTGTATCGGCTCGACCACCCATGAGGAATACGGCAAATTCTTTGATAAGGACCGGGCCCTTTCCCGGCGTTTCCAGAAAATCGATATTCCGGAGCCTTCCGAAGAGGACGCCATGGCGATCCTCCGGGGACTCAAGTCTAAATACGAGGATTACCACCATGTCCATTACAGCGACGAAGCGGTGGAGGGGGCGGTTCGTTTATCCGCCCAGTATATCACCGAGCGGCGGCTCCCGGATAAAGCCATAGACGTGATCGACGAAGCCGGAGCCTTTGCCCGAATAGTGGCTTTTAAAGAAGCGGGAAGTCAATCTAAAACTCCCCCCGGCGGGGAGGGAGACGATCTCCAAACCGAAGGAGTCGTTGTTTCAGAAAATACCGGAAAAAGGGATTTTCTCTTTGACGTTAGGGAGAAAATAACTTCCCGGAAACATTCTTCCCTGTCTGAAACATCCCAGCTGCCGGGTCATACGGAAATTCCTGCCACCCTGCAGGAAGGAACCGTAGAAATTATCGAGATAGGGCTTCCCCTGATCGAATCGGTGGTTTCCCGGATAGCCCGGATACCGGAACGGTCCGTGGCGGGGAGCGAGCGGGATAAACTCAAGGCGCTGGAAGAAAAGCTTCAGGAGCGGATATTCGGCCAGGATGCGGCGGTAAGGGCGGTGGTAAAGTCGGTTAAGCAGTCCCGGGCGGGATTCCGGGCCGAAAACAAGCCGGTGGCGAATTTTCTCTTTGTGGGCCCCACCGGAGTGGGTAAAACCGAATTGGCCCGGAGCCTCGCGGATATCCTGGGGATATCCATGCACCGTTTTGACATGAGCGAATACCAGGAAAAGCATACCGTATCCCGGCTTATCGGTTCGCCGCCGGGCTATGTGGGATACGAAGACGGGGGGCTCCTCACCGATGCGGTGCGGAAGCAGCCCCACAGTGTGGTTCTGCTGGATGAAATTGAAAAGGCCCATCCGGACATTTACAACATCCTCCTGCAGATCATGGATTACGCCACCTTGACCGACAATAACGGCAGAAAGGCGGATTTTCGGAACGTGGTCCTGATTATGACCAGTAATGCCGGGGCTCGGGATATTGGAAAAAGCCTTATCGGTTTTGGGGAACGGCTTATCGACGAAACCGCTGTGGACGGAGCGGTGGAGCGGATCTTTACTCCGGAATTCCGTAACCGTCTGGATGGGGTGGTACGGTTCAACCACCTTTCCCGGGAAGTGATGGTGTCTATCGTCAAAAAGGAACTGGACCTGTTTAAGGTGCAGTTGGCGGATAAAAAGGTAAAGCTGGAAGTGACCGAAACCTGTATTGATCATTTGGCGGAGGAAGGGTACAGCCGGGAGTTCGGCGCCCGGAATGTGGGCCGCCTTATTGAAGACAAGATCAAGGGCTTTTTTGTGGATGAGGTCCTCTTTGGTTCTTTAAGTTCCGGCGGTTCCGCCCGGGCCGACTGGCAGGAGGGGGAATACCGGATCGAGGCGCTTTCTTAGGGGAAACCCCCAGGAGGTTCCGGTGCAGGGCCGGAAAAAATCCGGGGTTTATCCGGAATTTCCCTATCTTACCGAAGACATGCGCTTCTCCTTTCCTTCGCCGGAAGGGGCGATTGACGGTATTGTGGCAATTGGGGGGAATCTTTCTCCAGGGATGCTCCTCTCCGCCTATGAACAGGGGATCTTCCCCTGGTTTAATCCGGGGGATCCCATCCTTTGGCAGTCTCCGGACCCCCGGTTTGTGATTTTTCCTGAAAAACTCCATATTTCCGCCTCCATGCAACGGCTTTTAAAAAAGGGTAAATTTGAGGTGGCCCTGGATCGGGACTTTGCCGCCGTGATCCGCGGCTGCGCCGGAATAGAACGCCCCGGGCAGGGGGGAAGCTGGATCACCGGTGATATGATCCGGGCCTATACGGAACTGCACCGTCTGGGTTGGGCCCATTCTGCGGAAAGCTATGCCGGGGGGAAACTGGCCGGGGGGTGTTACGGGATACGGCTGGGACGGGTGTTTTTTGGGGAATCCATGTTCGCCCGGGTTTCCAACGCTTCCAAGGCGGCTTTTTTAACCCTGGCACGGCTCCTCTTTGCCGACGGAGTGGCCTTTATCGACTGTCAGGTCCCCACGGATCATCTTCTCAGTCTGGGGGGACAGGAGATGAGCCGCCGGGATTTTTTGCGGCTCCTCCAGGATACCCTGGCCGAACGCCGGCTGGAAGCGGCCCCCGATACCATGGACCGCCGGGGCAGCTGGGGAGACCGGTACCGGGTTAATGAACTTTCCATCGACGGGTTTCCATTTCAAAATTTGACATTTTAAAACTGCCTAACTATATTATAGATAGAGCCTGTTCAAAACTCAGATGAGGTTTGAAGCTGCTTTTATAAAAAAGATACGGTTTTAGCATTATGCCCCCGCGGGACCACCTGTTTTGGAACCGTGTCATAGATAACTAGAGAGGTTTTTTCACTTGTTTCCTAAATTGCCGTTTTTTTCCTTGGCTGTTTTTTTAATGATTTCTTTGGTATTTTTTATGGCAGGGTGCGCAGAACCCTTGGTTGCGATTAGAGACAACGATTCGGATAAAGAGAAAAGTTCCCCAACTCCGACTCCTTCGAATCCGGCTCCGTCAACCCCGACCCCATCAACTCCAACTCCATCAACTCCAACTCCATCAACTCCAACTCCAACTCCAACTCCAACTCCAACTCCAACTCCAACTCCAACTCCAACTCCAACTCCAACTCCAACTCCAACTCCAACTCCACTCCAACTCCAACTCCAACTCCAACTCCAACTCCAACTCCAACTCCAACTCCAACTCCAACTCCAACTCCAACTCCAACTCCAACTCCAACTCCAATTCCCGGTTCCCAAAATACGACGTGGTATGTTTCCGCAGGCGGAAATAACGCCAACACCGGGACGGAACCTTCAAAGCCCCTTGCCTCGGTACAGACGGCCCTGGATCACATAAGAACGGCCTACCGCGGCGGAAAATGGAAGGCCGGTGAAAGCGCCGTTATTGTGATCAGCGGGACCATTACCGCTTCCGGTTCCTTTGGTTCCAACAAGTCCATGGTCGATGTTTCCGGGGCCGGTAACTACCCGCCTATTATCCTGAAGGGTGACCCCGTTCAGAAGGGGGTATTAAACGCCGCCAGAAGCGTTGCCAACGAGGGCCGGGCTCTGTATGTGGCGAACAACAAGGTAACCCTGGGGGATAACCTGACCCTCACCGGGGGGTATACCGTGTGGGGCGGCGGGGTATTGGTGGGTACCGCCGGTTCAGCCTCCGAAGGGGAGTTTGTCATGGCCGGGGGAGAAATCAGCGGTAACACTGCCCAGAACGGCGGCGGTGTTATGGTGTATAAGGGCTCTATGACCATGACCGGGGGAATAATACAAAACAATGTCAATACCGATTACAGCAATGCTTCGGGGGCCGGGGGAGGGGTCTATGTCAATGACTATACGACCTTCACCCTGTCCGGAGGGACTATCAGCGGAAACGGCGGAGTCAAAACAGACTCAGGCGGCGGCGTATATATAAACGGGAGGGGCCTGTTCACCATGACTAGCGGGGATATCCTCAACAATACCTCACAGCAGCAAGGGGGAGGGGTGCAAGTAGCGCCCTACGGCGAATTTACCATGTCCGGGGGAACCATCAGCGGCAACACCAGCGCCGAGAAAGGCGGAGTGTATGTATCCCAGTATGGCGCGGTGTTCAACCAAACCGGCGGAACCATCAGCGGGAATACGCCTTAGTACCATGTAAATGACTATTACATATGGAATTTAAGAAATTTACCACGAAGGCGCATAAGGCGAAGAAGGAAAGCGAAATCAGGGAACGATGAGATATTCCCTTCTTATTCGACTTCGCGAGTAGAATTCTTAAGTATACACCTATAGGCCGGGTAGAACCGGGGAGTTACCTCCCCGGAGCCCCCACAGCCCGGACGTGCCCGGTAACCACAGGGGTCCATTTCTTTCAATCGACATATGCCCTATTTCACCGGCATAGCCGCCGGCGCCCCGTATGATTCTGTTATTGGAAATAATGCCTCCGCCAATCCCGGCGTCTACTTGGATAAAAACAAGAGACTCGCAGTGGGGATAAAACATCTTCTTTTCTGCCAATACCATCAAATTACCGTAATTTTCCAGATACAGGGGGAAGGGGAAAATACTGTCCAATTGTTCATGGATGTGGATAATTTCCCTTGATTGAAAATGGGTAGAACCTATAATATTTGCTTTTTCCGTGTCCACAATGCCGCCAACGCCTATGGTCATTCCGACAATATGCTTATCCGTCAGTCCGCTCTTTTTGATTGTTTCATTGGTGTATTGTATTTTGGAAATTATATCTTCGCCGGTAAGCCTGATGTTATGATTAATAACCTTTTTTCTGTCCAATTGTAAATTGTATACCCCGCACAGTATTCCCCCGTGGGACAGTATCATGCCGAGTACATAGCCGTATTCCCAGTAAAACGGATTTGCGCCCCCCACTGGAATCGCCGTGGCCGGTTTCGCGGATAAGCCCTATGGCGGCAAGCTCTCTTGTCAGACCCATACAGATAGTATTGCTTAATCCCAGAATTTGCCCAATTTGGATACGCGAAACAGGTCCTTTATCCCGAATGGTTTGAAGAATCGACAAGCTGTTCCGTTCCTTTAATTGTTGTAAGTTTACGCCTGTTCTTAACATATCCGGTTCAGTGTTTCCTTCTTTGCGGTGTATAGGGATTCCCTTATGTTTTGTTTCGCTTTTTCTTATTAATATTACTGATGGTAACCGCAGCAACAATAATCAATCCCATTACCGCCGTCTGGTAAAAAGCTGAAACACCCAGGACATTCATCGCGTTGGATACAACGCCCAATAATATGGCGCCCAAAAACACTCCCGGCACATCTCCAATTGCGCCCTCAAAAGTGACCCCACCAATAATGGCCGCGGATAAAGCCCTGAATTCATAACCGTTTCCCGAACCCGCCAAAATATTGCCTAGCCGGGCAACCAATACCAATGTGGCAATGCCGGTAATAAATCCACCTATAGTATAATTGATAATTTTATATTGATCAACTGCGATACCGGAAAGATAGGCCATTTCCTCATTGGCGCCAATTAAATGAAGCCGGCGGCCGTATTTTGTAAATTTAAGTATAAAATGCATTAGGAGCATCAGAATGAACAGAACCAGGACCGGGACGGGAATGCCCAGTAAGGAACCGCTTCCAAGCCATGAAAGATGCCCTTTCAAAGAGAGGAATCCCCCATCGGTAATGACCAGCGCAAGGCCATTGTAAAAAAAACTCATCCCTAGAGTAATGATGAGCGGCTCGCTTTTTGATTTTGTCACTATTAGCCCGTTTAGGAAACCACAAAATCCGGACAAAAGAAACACAAACGACACTGCCCGGTAAATTGAGTATCCGGCCATCATCATCTTGCACAGTATACCTCCGCATAAACCGATAATCGCGCCAAGGGAAAGATCAATAGTCCTGGCGATCATGAGACTGAGCATCGCTATTGTAATTATTCCCAAAACGGCTATCTGTTGCAGAATTGCCAAGAAATTTCTTACCGCAAAGAAATTAGGGTTGATAATTGAGGCGGTAATACAAATAACCGCGATTATTCCAAGCAGTACCAGTTTCTGCATATTTGTCTGGAAAAATACGTATCTCTTGTTCACCAGGATTTTCCTCCAACCAAAAGAATGCTTTTATGTTCCGGTTACTCCCAGAGCATGATGAATGATATTTTTTTCGTTAATTTCTTCACTCTTTAGTTCACCGCAGATTTTGCCTTTACGCATTATAAGAACCCGGTCACTGATTGATATTACCTCAGACATATCCGATGAAACAATGAGAAAGGATTTTCCCCGGGAGGACAATTCTTCTATCAGCGCATATATTTCATACTTGGCGTTAATATCAACGCCCTTGGTTGGTTCATCAAGCAGAATCATATCGAATCCTCTCAACATCCACCGACTTAACAACACCTTTTGCTGGTTCCCGCCGCTGAGTTGCCGTACCGGCTGCCTGACAGACTCATACTTCACCCTGTTGCTCTCCGCCGCTTTTCGGGCCGTTTCCGTCTCTTTCCGGGGAAAAATGGTAAATCCCCGGAACAGATTTAACGCTACACAGGTTATATTTTCCGCAACATCCAAAACAAGGGCCAATCCGGATTTCTGGCGATCTTCGGTAATATATCCAATCCCCTTGCGGATAGAACTTTCGGGAGTATCGGCAAAATGCTCTTGTTCGTAAAAATACAAGGATCCTCCGGTCTTTTTCCTGCAGCCAAATATTCCTTCTAATAATTCGGTCCGTCCCGATCCAACCATGCCGGTAATGACAACAATCTCTCCCCTATTTATCTGAAAACTGTTTTCTTCATTATATCCTTCAATTTTTATTTTTTCCGCCCTGAGTACCGGTTCCGGGGAACTAAAAGTTTTTCCGCGTTTGTAAAGCAATTCCATAGGGCGGCCAACCATATCGGCGGTAAGCATTTGGGGCGTTATGTCTTTATCTTTATTGTTCCTGGTTGATACAACAATCCCATCCCGAAGTACCGTTATTTCATCTGCTATCTCAAGAACTTCACTTAATTGATGCGAGATATAAACGATGGAAGCGCCTTCTGCCCTGAAGCGGGAGACCAGTTCAAGGACCTTTTGAACGTCTTTGATGTTTAACATGGCTGTTGGTTCGTCAAAAATCAGAATACAGGGCTTCATCGAAATCGCCCTCAGTATTTTGACATATTGTTTTTGGGCCAGTGTTAGTTGGCTTACCAGGCGTGTGGAAGGTAAATCAATGCCATATTTTCCCAGGAGTGCGGCCGTATCCTGTTCCATCTTGCGGAAAGATACCAATCCCAGGGGGCCGGCAGGTTCACGGGCGGCGAATATATTCTCCGCTACCGTAAGCTGCTCGGCCAAAACATTTTCCTGATAAACCGCCACAATGCCGGCTTCCGCAGATATCCGCGGGGTAAGATGCCGGTATTGCCTGTTCCCAAAACTGATAGCTCCACTATCGGGCCGGTAGGCACCGGTCAATATTTTGATAAGCGTTGATTTTCCCGCTCCGTTTTCTCCCGCAATACAGTGCACCTTGCCTGCATTTAACGTAAGAGAAACATTATTGAGGGCATAATTCCCGTAAAAAGCCTTGGATATGCCGTTGAGTTTCATTAGTATCGTTTCGCTTTGTTGGTCCACGCTGTCCTGCTCCCATCGCACAAGCATAAGCTTTTTCATTAAAACAGGGAACCTCTTAAAACCATTGCCGGTCCCTTGAAGTTCCCCGCTACCTTGTCGGTTAATCTATTCCGCCGACATAGGAATAGGCTTTGTCATAACTTGTCCATAACATAGCATCCCCAAGATTTTCTTTGTCGATGGGGAGAATCGGTACGGGTGTAAATTTCGGAGGAGTCTGACCTTTTACCGCCATCCAGAGATTCTTGAAGGTTGTAATGCCCTGAATACAGACCGGGGCGCTCATGGTCGCGTCAAGTTCTCCCTTCTGAATTGCCTCGAGTCCCTGGGGGCTGCCGCCAGTGGCTACTACTTTGACCTTGCCCATTAATTGGGCGTCTTTCAGGGCCACCACAACACCTGTTGCCATCTGCTCATTATTGGCGAACACAACATCGAAGCTCTTGCCGGACTGGATCACGTTTTGTGTTACGTTTAATGACAGCTCGGCGCCCCAATCGGTGGGCTGCATCTCCACGATGGAAATATTCGTAAAGGTTTTAAGACCCTTCTCTACGCCGATCATGTACTCTTCCAAAACACCCATGCCGGGAGCACCCTGTACATACAGAATTTTGGCGCCAGGCCATTTTTTGCTGATGTATTCCATCGCCGCGTATCCGATGTCGGCATACTGGCAAGCCACGCAGGCTATATAATCAGTATCCGGTGAAGGTAATCCATTTTCGAATACCACGGGAATTCCCGCACTCTTTGCGCGATCCGCCATCTGCTTGTCAAGTTCAGGAGTCAGGGTATAAATCGATATACCGTCGACCTTTTGATTGATCAGATCTTCGAATTGACTCATGGCCTTTTCCAGATTATTCTGGGGGTCCATAATTATAGATTTTACCCCCTTCTGAGCGCAGGCATACTCAAACGCATCCGCCGAAGATTTGCACCAGTCAAATTCCAGGCTTTGGGTAATATACCCAAAGGTTAACTGGCCGGGCTGCTTTGCCGCCGTACCGCTGGCTTTTCCGCCGCCCGCAAACAGCGGAAATCCGATTGTCATTACAGCAAACAGGATGATAATGACTTTTTTCATAACTTTTCCTCCAAAACGTTTTATTCCGGCTCACAAGAACCGAATTTATTCGCAATTCAAATCCCCGGTGTTTTTTAACTGAGCGGCATATTCTTTCATTTCCACTACTCTGCCGGTCCGGCGGGATTCTTCGGCGGCAAAGGCGATAATATGACTCTCCAGAGAATTCTGTACGGTCGTCAGCTTTTTTCCGCCACCCCGCAGTACCTCTACAAAGTCATGAATAATGCCATGGTCCCCGCCGCCGTGACGATCCTGGTAACCGTGCAATTCTATGTGTTCGGTAGCCCCGCCGCGGAAACTGTAAACATCAATGGTGTTCCTTAACAGATCGCCCCGGACCTCGCCCTCTGTTCCGTATAAGCGTATATTCCGGTTACATTCATAAGTAAGTCCGTTAATAATAAAAGACACCGTAATGCCGTTTTCGAAAAGTATATTTACTACCTGGTTGTCACATGCATCGTTGTCATTGCGGAACACACATTTTCCATAGGGACCGGTTTTAAGGGCTTCCATTCGGGCCGAGGGATCTGCGCCGTCCGCCACAATGGACGAGGCAAATCCGGAATTTTCCCGGCCATACAGAACCGGGGCATAGTAGACGCATGCTTCCCGTGCGGGACAGCCGTCGGTACAGCGTTCCGTTGCGCCCCGAGGGGCATTGGCCTGGGTAAAGTAGTTCAGATTACCGAAGGATTGTACGGATTTACAGGGGCTTCCCGCGAACCAATAAAAAATATCCAAATCGTGACAGGACTTGGAAAGGATCATGGAACAGGATCTTTCCGTATTATGCCAGTTGCCCCGGACATAACTGTGGGAAAAATGGGCAAACCCAACATTCTCATGCTCCTGGATGGAAAGGAGCCTGCCGATTTTTCCCTGCTCTATCAGTTCGTACAGCCGCTGGTAAAACGGCGTATACCGCAGCACATAACAGGTCATCAGGGTAACATGGTTCTTTTCCGCGATCTCTTTAAGGGCAATACACCGGGCCGCGTTTGTAGAAAGCGGTTTTTCCAAAAGTACATGATAACCATTCTCCAGCGCGGTTTTGGCCGGCAGGTAGTGTTCTTTATCCGATGTGCAGATAACGGCGGCATCCGCTATTTTCGGCTGAGCCCAAAAATCTTCCCCCCGTTCATAACATTGATTTGGAGGAATTCCATGAAGCCTTGCGAAATTTTCACGCCGGCTTTGCCGGTGTTCCGCCACCGCCACAAATTTTAATTCATCGGGGTATTCCAACGCATAAGGCGCGTATGCCGTGGTTCCCCGATCCCCCGCGCCAAAAAGTACGGCCCGTATTGCAGACATATCAAACCTCCCTCAAAACTTATTGCACTCTCCGTAAGAAAACGATTTAACAATACCCCCGTTTTTTGTACTTGTCAAGTTTTTTTGTAAAACAAAAGCAGAGGGGTATATAGACCCGGCTATACACCCTGTCAAATTCTACTTCCAGAGGGACCTGTCCGACAGTTCTTGTTTGTAAGTTTTAAGGTTGGCCTGGGTAACAACAACCGTTCCGGTATCATTTACTATATTGGCGGGCCTTTTTCCCTCGGTCAGGTATTCGTAGAGCCAGGTTACGGGTTGGTAACCCATACGGGGATAATTCTCGGTTAGAGTAGCGTACACCGTACCTTTCTCGATATAGGCGAGGGTGTCTTCCATATCGCTGATGCCGATGATGGCGACGCTCTGAAAGCCTCTTTCCTCCATAACTTTTGCAGCCGCGGAAGCGCCATCGGCAACTATATTTAGAACGACGTTTGTTTCAGGATAGGTGGTAAAAATATCCTGATATTTCTGCAGTTCCTGTGATAGCTCGCTTGCCCCTTCGACGGTTTGTACCCACTCATAATCGCCAGCCTCTTTGAATTTCGCCTCCGCTGCCTGAAGCATTTCCCGGGCCGAAGCCTGTGTCAGATCGGCTACCATGGCGGCGATAACCGGTTTGCGTCCGTTGAGGTACTTCAGCGCCGTTACGGCCTGGGTTTCTCCGAAATTTTTGTTGCCCAGTCCCAGATATGCAAGCCTTTCAACCTGGGGATCATCGGAGTTCATCAGTACCACTGCTATACCCGCATCGGTAGCCCGCTTAAGTGCGGGCCGCATAGCCTCGGGGTTTAAAGGCATGGTAATTATACCGTCTACCTCTGATGCGATGGCAAGGTCTATCTGTTTGATCATTTCGTCAATATCGATACCCACCGGACCAACCCAAGAACCGTTAATGCCGTAATCCCTGCATGCCTGTTCAAATGCTGTTTTTGCATCAAGCCATACGGGGTGAGCAATCAGCGGGGTTACAAACCATATTTCGATCTGCTTTGAAGATGAGGAAGAAGCTGCCTCGGCTGCTTGCGCTTTTTCACCTTTTCCCTGGCAGCCGATTAACAGTACAAGGCAGAAAACACCCGCCAAAATGCAGCAAAAAATCCTTTTCATACAATTACCTCCTAAAAATAATATTTTTTATTGCATACGCAACAAAAATGCAATGAATGAGCGATTACAGGTTTGACGCATAATGCAATATCTGCTTTTCATCCGCCTCTTCCCTGCTCAATTCCCTGGCAACGACCCCCTTGCTCAGCACAATGAACCTGTCGCAAATACCCAACAATTCAGGAAGTTCCGATGAAATCATCACAACGGCCATACCCTGAGTCGCCAAATCACCGATCATCCTGTAAATTTCCATTTTGGTTCCGACATCGATTCCCCGGGTTGGTTCGTCAAGAAACAGTATTTTCATATTTGTAAGCAGCCATTTGGCTATCAGGACTTTCTGTTGATTGCCGCCGGAAAGGCTCATGATTCCGGTGTTAATGCCCGACGCCTTGATCCTGAGCTGGCTGAACATACTGCCGGATTTTAATTTTTCTGTCTTCCCTTTGACAAACGACCATTTGGTGATCATATTGAGTATAGTCAGTACCATGTTTTCGCGGATATTGAGACAGGGGATATAGCCATCGGTCTTTCTGTCTTCCGTCAGGAAACCCATTCCAAGTTTTTTTGCATCCGAAGGACTTTTTATGTTTGTTTTTTTTCCGTCAACATAGACAGTTCCGGACAACATCGGCCTTCCCCCGAATACGGCCATTAAGAGTTCGCTTCTCCCCGATCCGACCAGTCCCGCCAGTCCCAGAACTTCGCCTCTCCGCAGGCTAAAACTTACATCCTCTATAATGTTCTTGCCGTATGCAAAGGGGTGTTCGACCTTAATGTGTTCTACCCTCAACACTTCATCGCCGATTTGTTTTGGAATTTTTGGATAGGCGATTTTAATGCGTCTGCCGACAATGTCTTCAATAATTTTCCCGGGATTAAAAGCATCCCGCTCGTATTCGGAAATGAATTTGCCGTCCCGTAAAATGACGGCGCGATCGCATAGTTCAAATATTTCATCCAGTTTGTGGGAAATATAGAGGCAGGAAATGCCGCGTTCCTTTAAGCCTCTGATAATTGATATTAAGGAAGCTGTTTCCTGTTCCGTCAGACATGATGTGGGTTCATCAAGAATCAAAATCCTTGGTTTTTTAACAAGGGCCCTTGCGATACAGATTAATTGTTGCATACTTGCGTTTAGATACCGGACATGCATGGTAACATCAATGCCAGTCATTCCCAGCCTTTCTAGTTCTGATACCGCAATTTTACGCGCCTTTTTCCAATCGATAACCCGTGCGCTGTTTTTGGGCATATGACCTATAAGGATATTTTCCGCTATGCTCAGATCAAGCATAAGGTTTTTTTCCTGATAGATCATTCCGATCCCGGCCTTTTCGGCGTCACCATTGTTTTGGAATATCAGCGGTTCGCCTTCCGATGTCACGATTTCACCCGTGTATGAGCCATGGGGATAACTGCCGCTGAGAATCTTCATCAGCGTACTTTTTCCCGCGCCGTTCTCCCCAAGCACGGCAAGGATTTCCTGACGGCGAAGATTAAAACTTATGCCGTCCAAAGCCACAGTGCCGGGAAATTTTTTTGTGACATTCCTTATGCCAAGATTATAACTTTCCATTGGATTTCCTGGAAAAACAAACTACGCCGATCTATACGCCGCTTCGTAGCAGCGTCGTTCTCCTGTACTGGTCCATTATTACGGCCAGGAGGAGGATCATCCCGATGGCAACGTTTTGCCAGTACACATCTATTTTCATAACCGTCAGGGAATTCCCCATAATCTGCATAAACAAGGCTCCGAGGACAGACCCCGCAACGGAACCAATGCCGCCGAAAGTACTTGTGCCTCCTATTACGGCGGCAGCAATTACGGTCAATTCGTAGCCTGTCCCTGCAGTGGCCTGTCCCGAACCAAGCCGCGAAGCCATCAGTACCCCGGTCAGTCCCGCCAGCGCTCCGATAATTATGTAGACAGAATAGTACACTTTGTTGATATTAACCCCCGAAATACGGGCTGCTTCAGCATTGCCTCCTACCGCGTAAACATTACGGCCAAAACTGGTATATTTCATCGCGACAAAGGCAATTACCGAAAGAACCAGAGCAATGATTACGATATTTGGTATCTTCCAGATCATATTCTGCTGTTCAATGTTCTGGAATGCCTGGGGCAATGGGAAAATCGGGACACCCTTGGTAAGCCCGATACAAAAACCGCGTGCGACATACTGGGTCCCGAGGGTGACCATTAAGGGGGGGATACCGATTTTAACAACCACAATCGCATTAAAAATTCCAACCAATGCGCCGGTTACAATACCGATAAGGATACAGAGAAATACGGGTAGACCTGCCTCTAAAGCCATTGCACAGGTAACACCTCCAAGACATAATACCGATCCGACTGAAAGGTCCAGCCCTCCGGCAATGAGTACCAAGGTCATACCGATGGTTGTTATTAATGTAAAACCCGATGCCCTAAGAACATTAAGAATATTCGCCTGAGAGAGGAATACCTTGTTCCGTGTTGCGACAATGATTATAAACAGTACCGTCAGAATAAGAACGCCGCTCTCCTGCATGATAAAGAAACGTTTTATAAATTTCCCAATTCCTTTCATGCCACCACCTTTTAACTGCTTTATGCCGGAATATTTTTCCCCTGTTTATGTTCCCCGCATCGATATCTTGCCCTTTGACCGATCTGACCCCGGAATTCATCGAAACTACTACAGTTCGTCTTCTGTCGCAAATACTTCTTACACTTTCCGTAAGAATTCGGTTTGATGATACCCCCGTTTTTTTTACTTGTCAAGCTTTTTTTAACAGTTCTTTTTTATGTAATGCTATCAAACGGGAACAATTTTGTTCTGAATGACAAAATCGTTCCATCGGCAACTTGATAATACGAAGGGTGGCAAAATTTTACTATTATTTGCAATATTTTTATAAACATTTCGGTTGCGTTATTTCCCTGTCTCCATTTACTATAAGATCACTATGAATAGTCAACCCGTCAGGAAACGGCATATTATTACCATGGGACGTTTTATTCAACGTCAGGAAAGCAGCATCATTATCATGCTTGTCCTGTACATGAGCTTTGTATCCATCATTAATCCAACCTTTATTTCAGGTGCAAACCAGTTTAACATCCTGCGTTCAGCGGGGTTTCCCCTTATCACCGTAGTAGGAATGACTTTTATCCTTATCACTGGCGGCCTGGATCTTTCCGTGGGTTCAGTCCTGGCCCTTGGCGGCGTTATTACTGGAATGGCCTGTCGCGCCGGACTTCCCTCTTTCCTGGCGGTTCTTTTGGGTATGGCCATGGGTATGCTTATCGGTCTTATAAACGGTTCTATCGTTGTCAAAACCGGCATACCGCCCCTGATAGTAACACTGGGTATGCAATACGCCGCGAAAGGGCTGGTGCAGGTCCTTACCAAGGGCGTACCCATCTATCCTCTCCCGGCAAATATTACCGCGATTGAAAAAATCCGGCCCTTGGGAATTCCTATGGTTGTTATTTTTGCCCTCTTCGCCGCCGTGATAGGGCACATCGTTCTCTCCAATACGGAATTTGGCCGCAGTATTTACGCGCTTGGCGGAAACAGAGAAGCAGCCCGTATATCCGGCATCCGTACTAAGAAGACAGAACTGTGGGTATACATCGTTACTTCTACCCTGGCGGCTACTGCGGGGATCTTCATGTCGGCGCGGCTCGGTTCGGCGGAAGCCGCCGCGGGCAGCGGATATGAGCTTACCGTAATCTGCGCGGCTATCATCGGCGGCACCTCGACTTTCGGCGGAATAGGCACCATTATCGGCTCCGTCCTGGGCGCATTTTTCATGGAGATGCTGACCAATTCCCTTACGCTGATGCATATATCCGTGTACTGGCAGAACCTTGTGGTGGGTACGATGCTGATACTGGCGGTCCTCCTTGACAAGTACAAACGGAACCTGATTATGCGCCAGGCTTTAAAGAATGTTGGTAGGTGAGGCGGTAACGATGCATTCCAATCAGGCCGAAAAGAACGCCATCCTTTCGATACGCAGGGTAACGAAAAAATTCATGGGAACCGTGGCGCTGAGGGAAGTATCCCTGGACCTTTTCCCAAACGAGATTATGGGCGTATTGGGGGAAAACGGCGCGGGAAAATCTACCCTTATGAAAATTTTGAGCGGTGTCTATCCGGCAGCAGAATACGAAGGAGAGGTTGTCCTGGAAGGAGCGGCCTGCCGCTTTGCCTCCCCGCTCGATTCCCAGCGCAACGGCATCGGGATGATATACCAGGAACTTAACCTGGAACTTGATCTTTCGGTAGCCGAGAATATACTCCTAGGCTGTACTCCTAAAACGCGCTTTGGCCTTATAGACTGGAAGACCCTGGAAATTTCTGCCGAGGAGGTGATGAAGCGCCTTAATTCCAACATCGACGTTACCATGACGGTACGCAGCCTTTCCCCTTCCATGCAGCAGATCGTATGTATAGCGCGGGCCCTGGTACGGAATCCGAAAATACTGATCCTCGACGAACCGACATCAATGCTTACCGAGGGAGAAACAAAAAACCTTTTGGACATTCTGCGCCGACTCAGGGACGAGGGCATAGCCTGCCTCTATATTTCGCACAAACTGGACGAGGTATTTGATCTCTGTGATCGCATCGAGGTGATGCGCGACGGAAGGCACATCAGCGTTTGGGAACGGGGCGTGGGTTACGACAGTAAACGGATCATCGAGGATATAATAGGCCGCCGTCTGGATATGATGTATCCTGACATGACCCACGAGATTGGGGAAGAGGTGCTGCGGGTGGAAAACTTCCGGGTGCCCCACCCGTACGCAAACGGGAAAAACATTATTTCTGATGTAAGTTTCACCCTACGGAAGGGGGAGATTCTGGGACTCGGCGGCCTTGTTGGGTCTGGCCGCTCGGAACTTTTGGGGGCTATCTTCGGCGTCATCCCCCATACGGAGGGCAGGATAATCAAAAACGGAAAGCCGATTCAAATAAGGGAACCCATAGACGCCAAACGGCACGGCATAGGACTCATGACTGAGGACCGGAAA
This sequence comes from Treponema sp. TIM-1, assembly GCF_046533115.1. Taxonomy (NCBI): domain Bacteria; kingdom Pseudomonadati; phylum Spirochaetota; class Spirochaetia; order Treponematales; family Treponemataceae; genus Treponema; species Treponema sp. TIM-1. The sequence goes on along the minus strand of NZ_JAJQRC010000004.1, from coordinate 78,898 downwards.
AAAGACGGCTTTATCGGTACGATGAACGTCTGCGAAAATATGACCATTACCATTCTGCATAAACTGGTAAGGGGATTGCTGCTGGACAAAAAGAAAGAGTACGCCATCGCCGGAGAGTATTTTGACAGGCTCAGCGTAAAGGCTCCGGGGTTGTCCACGCAGATCACCAATCTGTCGGGGGGTAACCAACAGAAAGTAATTCTTGCCAAGTGGCTCATGTGCGGCCTTGACGTTATCTTCCTCGATGAGCCGACCCGGGGAATTGATGTAGGTACCAAGTCGGAGATATACAAGATCATCCTGCAGCTTGCAAAAAGCGGAGTCTCCGTGGTGGTAATATCCAGCGAAATCGCGGAATTAACCGCCATCTGCGACCGCTTTGTGGTGCTGGGCAAAGGCATGGTTCAGGCGGAACTGGACAGGGAAACGGCCGACGAAGTAAGCATTATTCGTGCGGCGTCCAACACATAGACTGAAGGGTTAAACCCTTAGCCATATGTTTCCCCCTTTGGCTTTACTGTGCGGCCATGCGGACGCATATAATAATAGTTATCGTAGGAGGATAAAAATGACAAAAGTAAAAAAACTTCTTGTTGTGCTTCTCGCCCTCGTTATGCTGTGCGGCATAGTCACATCCGCGTTTGCCCGGGGAGGAGCCCAGGGGGAAGCCCAAAAATCGGACAAGATGCACTTCGTGTATGTATCGCCCCTGCTCGCGCATCCGGTTTGGCTTATCGCCAAGAACGGCTTTGACGCCGCCTGCCAGGAATTAGGCATCCAAGGCGATTGGGTAGGACCTCAGGGTATTTCTCCGGAGGAAATGGCAAAACTGGTGGACACCGCGATTGCCCAGAAGGCAGACGCCATTATCACTCAGGGAATAGTTCCCGCGGAACCGGTACAAAATGCGATTGCGGCGGGCATTCCCGTCCTGGTAGTGGACAGCGATATTCCCGATGCTCAACGCCTGGCCTTTTTCGGCAAAGAAACCAAAGTTCAGGCCCAGGCTCTTTACACGGATGTTCTGGAACGGCTGGGCCCCAATACGCCGCTCAATGTTTCCTTTCAGGTATCAAACCTGGTCTATGAAGTTGCCCATCGTCAGATCAACGACATAGAAGAAGCATTTAAAAAGCACCCCGGCGGTTATAAGCAGGTCAATATTTCCGAAAGCAAGTCCGAAAAGATACAGGCGGTTACCGAATGGGAACGGACCTTTAACGCGTATCCAGAGATCAACGTGGCGATCAATCTTGCGGCTGAAGCGGGTCCCGCCTGTGCGACGGTAGCGAGAGAAAAGGGAATCCGCCGCAAGGTTCTGATTTACGCCGTTGATGATATTGACGAAACCCTGGACCTTCTTCGCAACAACGATCTTGACGGAACCATCGTTACCTCTTTCTGGAATTATGGTTATCAGGCGACTTACTGGCTCTATCAGCATATTACCCAGGGTAAGAAACCCGCCCAGGTATCAAACGACGCGGGTACCATTTTGGTAACCAATAAGAATGTCAACAATTATGCCGATGCTCTTAAGGTGAAGAAAGATCTATAATACCTAACGGATCAAACAGGGCTGCGGTTCAGGCGGATCCGATTCGTCTGAACCGCATTTATTCCGACCGGCACAGGATTTACGAAAGTCGACGGAGGTATGGAGAATATTATGACCGGATATGAACGGATCAATACAACGCTCAAAGGAGGCTGTGCGGATAAGGTTCCGCTCATGCTTCACAGTTTTATGCCCGCCGCTGCCGAAGCGGGTTTTACCATGACGGAGTACCGGAACAGCGCCAGGAATATGGCCGATTCCCACCTTAAATTCGCCCGGAAGTACGGCCTCGACGGCATACTCCTCGATGTTGATACCTGCATGGAAGCGGGGGCCGTCGGAGTTCCCATAGATTTTCCCGAGGATGGTACGCCCCGGGTTAAAGGCCCCGCATCGGATAATATCGACGGGCTCATGGAAATGGTGACCCCTGAAAAACTGCATACATACGACCGCATCAAGATACAGCTTGAGGCGGTTGCAATTATGAAGAAAGAGGCGGGAGGCGAATTGTTTATCCGGGGAAACTGCGATCAAATGGCCTTCAGTCTTGCCATGCTGAGTTACGGCATGGAAAATTTTCTGGCCGATTTGCTGGACGATGAACTGGAAGAAAAAATAATCCTCCTCATCGACAGGGCCCTCGATGTACATCTGGAATACCACCGCATGATGCTTGAAGCGGGGGCCGATATTACCAGTTTTGGGGATTCCTCCTGCGGTCCCGATGTGATAAGTCCAGAATTGTTTCTGAAATACTCCCTGCCCTTCCATAAAAAACTACATCAGGAATTGGCAAAGATGAATGCCGGTACGATCTGCCATATCTGCGGAAACCTTGATCGCATTATTGATGATGTGGCCGCCATAGGTTATGCGGGAGTTGAGATAGACTATAAAACCAACATTGAAAACGCCGCGCGGGTGATGAAAAACAGATCCGTTGTGTTCGGTCCCATAGATCCTTCCGGGGTGTTCTATTTCGGTACGCCGGAATTGATGCGGAAAAAAACCGGCGAGGTACTGGATTATTTCCGGGGTCGGGGCATTGTACTGGGCGCCGGATGTGCAATCCCCAAGGGGGCGCCCGAGGAACTTATACGGACATTTGTTGAAACTGCCCGCCTCTATCCATTATAATAGACGAGGGGGCGGCCGGAATTGGGTAATAAAAGTATCGGATCCAAAATGATGCTTTACACCGTGATTCTGGTCATCATGGTAGGCATGATCGCCGGTATCTGTTATTTCAGCAGCGGCAGTTTTTCCCGCGAGTACAACAGGATGGCCGACCTCTACCGGGAACTGAGCATGTTCTATACGCAGATGCGGGAATCCCGGAGTAACGCGCAGAATTACTTTTACAACATGACCGTCGAGGATTTAAGCCGGTATTACTCTTCGATGAACGCCGCCGCCGGAAGCCTCAATACGATTATGAAACTGGTTGACGACGGCGATTTATGGTTCCGTTTCAAAATACTCAACAACATGGTGGAAAGCTGCAATGAACGTTTTGAGGAAATCAAACGTGGCAGCAATATCCGCCTTGGCAATACCGTAAATTATCAGTACCTTATCTACCTTTTTGAGCTGACCGACGGTACCCAGCGGGAATACTACAGTTATCTGGTTAACTATACAAAGGTCCGGCAGCTTATCCTGCGGAATTCCTGGTGGCGCCTTAACCTTGTCGTCTCGGTTATTGTAGCATGTATTTTCCTTGCCGCCCTGGTTTTTTCCGTTAACTCTTCCCGCTGGGTAACCCGTCCGATTAACTGTATCGTAAGCAATATCCGGAAGATAAAAGAAGGTGAATACGATCTGAGCGAAGTAAAAGATTCGGGTCCGGAATTCGCAATTTTGGGCGAAGCCTTTGATGATATGGCAGATTCGATACGGGCAAACATTCAGAATATCGAGACCAACGCCCAGCTGCGCCAGCAGCTTCTTGAAGCGGAAAATGAGAATCTTAGGATGAACGAACTGCTTATCGGCTCGGAACTCAAGATACTGCAGGATCAGATGAATCCCCATTTTTTGTTCAACACCCTGGGTATGATATCCCGAATCGCCGCGATGGAACATGCGAATCAGGCGGCCGAATTAATGGATATAACCACGGATCTTCTGCGCTACAGCATGGACAAATCAAACCGCATGTCTACCCTTTACGAAGAGCTTGAATGTGTCCGTAATTACCTGCATATCCAGCGGCTGCGTTTTGGGGATCGTATCAGTTTTGAACTTAAAATCGATGACGGCCTTCCGAATGTGATGCTCCCGGGAATGATGCTGCAGCCCCTGATAGAAAACGCGGTACTTCACGGCGTGAACGAAATACTGAACGGCGCTGTGGTAGCCGTATCGGCAAGTAGAAAAAACAACCTGCTCTGCCTTGCCGTAGAAGATAACGGCAGGGGGATGTCCGGCGAAAAACTGGAGGAACTCTTAAACGGCGATTCCTATCCTTTGGAAAATTCCGCTTCCCGCATACACATAGGCATCCTCAACGCAAAAAAGCGGATAGAAATGCTGTACGGCAGTTCCGCGACATTCCATGTGGAAAGCACCGAAGACGTAGGTACCCTTGTTTCAATTTCCATAGCGTGTGACGAAATACCCAGGCTTCCGGGAGGCAGTACTTCTCATGTACACAGTAATGGTTGTTGAAGACGAGTATATCGAACGCCAGGCCCTGGTCATGATGTTACGCGGCAATTTTCCTGAATTGTCCATAACAGGGGAATCCGGTAACGGATTTGAGGCGGTTTCCCAGGCCTATTCCAAAAAACCCGATCTTGTGCTGGTCGATGTTGGGCTACCGGGCAAGAACGGACTGGACGTAATTGCTGAGATTCAGTCCTTCTCGCCTGAAACTACCTTTATCATCATATCTTCCCATGACAACTTTGAATTTGCTCAGCGGGCCATACAGCTTGGGGTAGAGGATTACCTGCTAAAACCGATCCGCCTTGAATCGCTGAGGGCGGCAATTTCCTCAAGCGTTTCCCGGAAGGAAAGCCGTTACGAGGCAAGTACCGCCGCAACGAATCTACTTAACCGCATGGAAAGCATACGTCCCCTGATAGAAAGCGATTTTATATATTCGGTGGTTTCGGGCGGCCAGAGTGAAGCCCAGCGTAAGCTGCTTGCCTTTTTGGGGTATGAAAACAGTTCCGGCGTGTGTCTTGTCATTTCCCTCCGTACTGGCGCAAATCATCCCCATGTATCGATAAAAAGCTTTTTGGAAAATACCGGCCAAAGGGCGTTAAGCGGTTTTTTTAACAACCAGTCGATTATTTATTTTTTGATGGAAAGCGGGGCGGAGAATGACAGCCTCGAAGAACTTTGCCGGATTACCCTGACATATTTGGAAAACAACTACAAGGATTTTTATATCGGCGTCAGTGAACTTGTGGCAGGGGGAAACAACTGGTCCACCGCCTACAGGCAGGCAAGAATTGCCTTACAGCACGCGGAAGAAGAGCAGCAGCGCATAAAGAGGTACGACAGGGCCGTTATGTTTTATTCCGACGGAATTCCGGAAAACCCCGCAAACGGCGGAGGAAAGCTTGCGATATGGGTAAGCCTCTTTGTACGGAACATATTGGATAACAGGGAAGATCAGCTGGAAAAACTGGCCGGGGAAATATGCCTTGCGTTAATGTCGGGAAATGAATTTTACGCTGCCCGGGAAGAAGCCTATAAACTGATCATCCTTCTGGAGCAGGAACTAAAGAAGGCCCTGCCGGTAACGGAACTACGGACAGACGAAGACGCCGGTATACTCAAAGCCGATGAACCCAGGCATCTGGAGATGTGCCTGCTCTCCCATGTAAAGCGGCTTTTCCGTTTGATCCACGAGACGCGGGATCAAAACAAAAACTACTTTGTTGACAGGGCCGTGATGTACATTAAAACCAACTACCAAAAGGAAATTTCCCTGGGAAGCATCGCCAATGAGATAAATGTCTCTCCCTACTATTTGAGCAAACTTTTTCGCAAGTATACCGGCAAAACCTGTACGGAACTAATCGCGGAAGAACGGATCGAGGCGGCAAAACGGCTGCTTATTCAAAATTACAGCTCCAAGGAAACCTGTTTTCAGGTAGGATTTAACAGCCAAAACTACTTCGTAAAAATATTCAAGAAATACGTTGGGGTAACCCCCGGCGAGTACCGTAATGCCTCTATTTAATGGGGACGTAAGGGTGACGGTAATGCAAGGGGCCGGGTAGAATCGGGGAGTTACCTCCCCTAGGTGACATTTCTATTGGTTGTTGACACCCCGGCTAAATTATTACATTGACATTATCCGCCGGTAGATTTATACTATCTCTGTTCCATAATGGGTACTTTAAATACGCTGTCATGAAGACGGTTTTGGTTTAGGGTCAAGCCCCGGTTATGGTAACTCCGAGAATGAATACCACGAAGGTATTTAATGCTGCCACAGCGGCATACAAGTAGGCTGGTATTTTATTTTTTGGAGGTATTGGTATGCATATGGCTGATGCGTTGATTTCGCCCCTGGTTGGGGGAGTCATGTGGACCGCTGCGGCGGGTTCCATCGCGTATTCTACGGCAAAAATCAAAAACGAGTTGGGGGAGAAAAAAGTACCCGTCATGGCGGTGACCGGGGCCTTTGTTTTTGCCGCCCAGATGATCAATTTCACCATTCCCGCCACCGGTTCCAGCGGTCATATCGGCGGGGGTATCCTGTTGGCGGGTCTTTTGGGGCCCTTTCCCGCCCTGTTGACCATTGCCGCGGTCCTGATAATCCAGGCCTTGTTTTTTGCCGACGGAGGGCTTTTAGCCCTGGGTTGTAATATCTTTAATATGGGCGTTATCCCCTGTTTTGTCGTATACCCCTTGCTCTTTAAGCCGATACTGCGAAAGGGTTTTTCCGTGTTCCGGATTGGCGGTGCGGCCCTGGTTTCGGTGGTGGTGGGCCTTGAGCTTGGGGCCTTTGGGGTGGTGGTGCAAACCCTCTTTTCAGGGATCACCGCTTTGCCCTTTTCCACCTTTGTTTTGCTTATGCTGCCCATCCACCTGGCCATTGGCGTGGTGGAGGGAATAGTGACCGCCCTGGTCCTCAATTTTGTGTACAAGATGCGGCCGGAGATCCTGGAGAGCAGTGAACAGCGGATTCCCCTGGCAAAAACCGTGCCGGTAAAAAAGGTGGTCCTGCTTCTGGGGCTTATCACCCTTCTTGTGGGGGGGATCCTCTCGATTTTTGCCTCCGCTTACCCCGACGGGCTTGAATGGGCCATGGAAAAAACCGCCGGTACCGCGGAGCTGGAGGCGGAGGGCCCGGTCTTCCGGCAGGCAGAGGCCATTCAGGAGGCCACCGCTTTTATGCCGGACTACAATTTTCCCGGCGCCGAGGAGGATGGTTCCGTTGCGGGGACCGCCGTGGCGGGCATTGTGGGGGCGGTCCTAACCTGCCTCCTTGCGGGGGCGGCGGGTTTCATCATTTATCGCCTAAAACTCCGTCATTCGGGAAATGCTGCGTAACATAGGGGCGCTTTATTCCCTGGAACAATTGTCCTCGGGGAATAGCCTCCTCCACCGGTTGCATCCGGGGGTCAAGATGATCGCCACCATGTTTTTTTTGGTGACGGTCATCTCCTTTGACCGGTACAGTTTCGGCCGCCTGCTGCCTTTTCTCTTTTATCCCAGCATCACCCTGGCCCTGGCGGGAATTCCCCTGGGGCTGGTTTTAAAACGCGGCGCCATAGCCCTGCCGTTTTGTCTTTTTGCGGGTTTGTCCAATCTTTTTTTTGAGGGTAGTACCGCCCTGGTGATCGCCGGTATCCCCCTCAGTTACGGGTTGATTTCCCTGTTTACCCTGATCCTGCGGACCGGTCTTTGTGTGATGGCCGTGCTGATCCTGGTGGCCGTAACCCCCTTTACCCAGCTTTCGGGCCAACTACGGTCTTTTTATGTGGCCCCGGTTTTTATCACCCTCCTGGAAATTCTCTACCGGTATATTCCGGTCCTTCTTTCTGAAGGGGCTTCCATGGTTTTAGCCTATACCATGCGGAGCGGCAGGGCCCGGGGTATCCGGATGTCCCATATGGGGAGTTTTGTGGGTTTCCTTTTTCTCCGCAGCGCCGACCGGGCGGAACGGGTTTATGCTGCCATGAAGTGCCGGGGTTATTCCCTCCGGTTTTCCGTAAAACATCCCCGGCCCCTCTGCCTTGGGGATGGGATCTTCCTTGCCCTGGTGTGCGGCGGTTCCCTTCTTTTCAGGATGGTGGATATTCCCCTCTTTTTAGGCTCCTGCCTGGGCAGGTTAGTATCATTATAAGCTTACGGCAGGTAACGGCGGCTTACTCCGACGGTACCGTGGGGATCCGGGACGTGAGTTTTGAGGCGGCCCCGGGGGAAAGGATCGCCCTGGTGGGGGCCAACGGCGCGGGCAAGACAAGCCTGCTCTTGATCCTGGCGGGAGTATTGCCCCTCTTGTCCGGGGAATTTACCCTGGACGGTATCACTATAAAGGCCGGTCTTGCGGAAAAGGCCCGGCCTTTCAAAAAAGACCGGCTATCCCCCATGGATGAACTGCGCTGCCGGGCGGCCCTGGTGTTCCAGAACCCCGAGGATCAGCTTTTTATGCCCACCATATACGAGGATCTGGCCTTTGGTCCCCGCAATATGGGCATGGGTGAGGACGAGGTCCGCCGCCGGGTAGAGGAGGTCCTGGAAAAACTGGGCATAAGCGGCCTTAAGGAACGGTCCCCCTTAAAACTCTCGGGGGGTGAAAAACGCATAGCCGCCATCGCCTCGGTATTGACCATGAATCCCTCGGTAATGCTCTTTGACGAACCCACGGTGTTCCTCGACCCCAAGGCCCGGCGGAACCTGATCCGGGTTATGGCCTCCCTTCCCCATACCAAGCTGGTGGCCACCCATGACCTCAGTTTCGCGGCGGAAGCCTGTGATCGGGTGATCCTCCTCCGGGAAGGCAGGATCCTGGATCAGGGCAGGGCAGCGGATATACTTAAAAATAGCGGGCTTTTAGAAGAAGTTTTTTTGTAGGAACCCAATCTCATCAATAACGAAGTACGACAAGCTGCTAGAGACGCCGGACCGCCCGGAAGAGGTCTTCCCGGCTCAGTTCGGTCCAGATGGGTCTGCCGTGGGGACAGCGGGGCAGGGGGAGCTTTAAAACGGCCTTCGCCAGGGCCAGGGCCGCGGTGTCGTCCAGGTAATCCCCGTCTTTTATTGCCCCGTGGCAGGTAAGGGTGGCCGCCCATCGTTCGGTCATATCTTCTCCCGCGGTTTTAAGCTTTAAGATTTCCTTAACGGTTTCGGCATCCCCCAGACGCCAGTTAACCGGCAGGGCTTCGATATACCAGAGCCCGGCTTCCCCTCCGGTAATGATTATACCGAGTTTAGCCAGATCTTCCCTCCGGCGGGAGAGGAACCGGTCATCCTCCTCACTTTCGGTCGTAAAGGGGAGGGGCACCAAAAGTTCCTGTTTTGGTATGGCCTCGGCCATAAAGCGGTTATAGAGGAGCCGCTCGTGGGCGGCATGTTGATCGATGATAAAAAGCCGGTCCTTCCATTCTACGAGCAGGAAGAGGCCGAAGGCCCTTCCCAACAACCGGGGGGCCGGTTCCCCATCCGATCCAAGCTCCCCGTAGGGAGGGGCGTATTCCCCGGTGAAGAGGGGCGGCTCCCCTTCCGGAGGGCTCCGGCCCGGGAGCGGCGCAAAGGACCGGGGGGTTTCCAACAAGGCTTCCAGGGCCAGCGCCGAGGACCGGGAAAACGCGTCTCCTTCCCCTGGGGGGTAATCTGTTTTTTTGCCTTCGTCAAGCTCATCCCAGAGCTTATTTTCCCCATCGAAGAATTTTTCCGTTCCCGCCATATTCCGGTGACGGCTGAAATCCCGCAGCGCCTGGGTAATCGCGTGGTGTATGGCCCCGGCATCGACAAACCGCACCTCTTGTTTGGCGGGATGGATGTTAAAATCCGCCAGGGCCGGATCTATGCTCACATATATTCCCCCTATGGGATGGGTTCCATTGGGAAACCATCCCTGAAGGCCGTATTCCAGGGCCTGAAGCAGGGAATAATCCTGGATCCGCCGGCCGTTGGCAAAGACGTATTGCTGCCGGCGGTCGGTCCGGTATAATTCGGGCCCCCCCGCCACCACGGTTACGGAAAATCCAGATCCCCCAATGGGGATCTCATACAGAAAAAGTCCCTCGGTACCGGTCAAAAGGGCCTGGGCAAACCGTTCCTTTCGGCTGGTAACAGCGGGAAGAAACAGCTTGAGCTTTCCGTCCTGGATAAAACGAAAGGAAACCCCATAAAAGGCCAGGGCTTTATCGATTAAAGCCTGGCGGCAGAGGTTTGCTTCGCTCCCCGCCCGCTTTAAAAAGCGTTTCCGGGCGGGAATGGTATCAAAAAGTCCCAGGGTCCGGACATTGGTTCCCTGGGCCCGCCGGGTCTGGGTTATCCGGGGGGGTGTTGTGTTTCCCGGGCCCACCACAAGCTCCCAGGCCTCCCGGCCGTCGATACTGGTGAGGATCTCCAAACGGGTCACCGCCGCCGCCGCCGCCAAGGCTTCCCCCCGGAAACCCAGAGTTTCGGAAGTATTCAGGTCGTCCAGGGAACGGATTTTGCTGGTGGCATGGGTATACCAACACAGTTCCAGATCTTCCCGGGTCATGCCCCCCCCGTTGTCGATTACTTCGGTTCGGCGTATGCCCCCCTCGTCGATAACCAACTCCACCAGGGTGCTTCCCGCGTCCAGGGCATTATCGATAAATTCCCTGACCAGGGCTGCCGGCCGGTTCACCACTTCCCCGGCGGCTATCTTCCGGGCTTCCTCCGGAGGAAGGATCTGGATCCGGGACTTCGTAAGGGTATCCATCCTCATGAACCTTCGTCATCAAAAAGACCCAATTCGGGATTCTCCTCAGGCCGCGCTTCAGGGCTATTCATGAGGATCTCGATACGGCTTTCCACCCGTTCCAGGTCTTTTTCCAGGGAGCGGGCCAATTTTATCCCCTCCTCAAAGGCTTTAAGGGCATCGTCTAGGGGGATTTCGGGCTTCCGGATCTTTTCACCCAGCGATTCCAGTTTTTCAAGCCGTTCCTCAAAATTTTTCATCCTTCCTCCGGTGCCGGAACCAGTCCTACATGGAAGCCGCCTCTTGATAGGCCGCTTCGTTCGGCAGGGCTAATTTACTAAAAGAAGCGATAGCCCCCGGGTCCCAGGCACGGCTCACCTCTTTCCCATCCTTGGAAAGCAGGATCGCCGTTGGAGTGGATTGTACCTGGCGTCTTACCGCTTCGGCAAGCCCCTCTTCGGTATCGGCGTTGATATAATCCACCGGCATGCCCAGCCGTCGGGCCGCCTCTTTGGCGGAAGGACAAGCGGGGCAGGCGGGACGCACAAAGAGCAGCACCCGCCCTTCGGTTCCCGCCCGGACTTCCCCCTGGGCAGACCGGTTGGTCTTGACCTCCGGGGGATCCCCTGCCGTCCGGGTGGCGGGAAGAACCGTTTCCCCGGGGCTTACTTTGTAAAGCCGCCGTTCCCCGTATTCTTCCCGTTTCCCCTTGTTCCAGTTTCGTACCGACCGGTAATAACCGACAATACGGCTGTACACTTCCGCGGTCGTCCCCTCCGTATGGGAAAGGGCCTCCCTCGCCGCGGCCAAATCCTTGTCAATGTCCTCAAGGTTTCTCATGTATTACTCCTAAACCAATCTATTTTGTTTATCCCAAAGCGGTTTCATAATCCGATGATCCGCCATGGTTTAAAAAAATCTCCCCGATTCTAAGCCCCCACCCCGGCGGTTTCCAAGGCCGCTACGACTAAGGCCCGTTCTTGTTCCAATGCAATGATCTGTTTTTTCAGTTCCTCCTCTTGTTCTTCCTTACACCGGGGACAGTGAAAATGCTCTCCCTGAAGGTACCCGTGGATGGGACATACGGAAAAAGTAGGGGAAATGGTAAAATAGGGGATCCGGTAATTATAGGCCATGGCCTTGACCAGATCCCGACAGGTACGCCAGTCTTCAATGGCTTCTCCCAGAAAGGCGTGGAACACGGTTCCCCCGGTATAGGCGGTTTGAAGCGCTTCCTGGAGGTCCAGGGCATCGAAGATATCCTCGGTCTGGGTTACCGGGAGCTGGGTCGAATTGGTGTAGTAGGGTTCCCCGCCCCCGGCCGAACCGGCGGTAATGATCCGGGGATATTGCTGTCTATCGTGTTTTGCCAGGCGGTAGGAGGTAGACTCCGCCGGGGTGGCTTCCAGATTAAAAAGTTCCCCGGTTTCCTCCTGAAAATCCGCGAGTTTTTCCCGCATAAAGGTCAAAACCTCCAGGGCAAAGGACCTTCCCTTTTCGGTGGCTATGGTTACGTTACTCCCCAAAAAATTAAGGATGCATTCGTTCATCCCCACCAGGCCGATGGTGTTAAAATGGTTATCCAGATTGTTAAGATACCGTTTGGTATAGGGGAAAAGGCCGCTGTTCAGGAGACGGGTCACCACCTTCCGTTTGATGATGAGGCTGTCCTTGGCCAGGATCATAAGGTCCTGGAGGCGGCGGTAAAGGTCCTTTTTGTCCTTGGCCAGGTAGCCAATCCGGGGGAGGTTAATGGTAACCACCCCCACGGAACCGGTAAGTTCATCGGATCCAAAGAGGCCGCCCCCCCGTTTCCGCAGTTCCCGCTTGTCAAGCTGCAAACGGCAGCACATGGACCGGACATCCCCGGGATCAAGGTCGGAATTGACGAAATTCTGAAAATAGGGGGTCCCATACCGGGCGGTCATTTCAAAGAGGGAACGGACGTTATCGCTTTCCCAGTCAAAATCCGCGGTGATATTATAGGTGGGGATGGGGTACTGGAACCCCCGGCCTTCGGCGTCCCCTTCCAGCATGAGCTCGATAAAAAGCCGGTTTACCCTATCCATCTCATCCTTACAGTCCCCATAGGTAAAGTCGGTTTCCCGCCCCCCCACCACGGCCTTTTTGTCCTTGAGGTCCGCGGGGACGGTCCAGTCCAGGGTTATATTGGTAAAGGGGGCCTGACTTCCCCAGCGGCTGGGGGTATTCACTCCAAAAACAAAGCTTTGGAGGCACTGTTTGATCTCCTTATCGCTTAAATGGTCCGCCTTGACAAAGGGAGCTATATAGGTATCAAAGGAACTGAAGGCCTGGGCTCCGGCCCACTCATTCTGGAGGCAACCCAGGAAGTTCACCGCCTGCTGCATCAGGGTGGAGAGGTGTTTCGCCGGTTTGGAGCTGATCTTGTCCGGCACCCCCCCCAGGCCGTCGGCGATAAGCTGCCGGAGGGACCAGCCCGCGCAATACCCGGAAAACATGGAAAGATCGTGGATATGAAAATCCCCGTTCCGGTGGGCCTGGGCAATCTCCTCGGGATAGATGTTTTTGAGCCAATAATTAGCGGTAATGCTCCCGGAATTGTGGAGGATCAAGCCCCCCAGGGAATAATTGACATTGGCGTTCTCGTTTACCCGCCAATCCTCCTGTTTTAAATAACCGTCCATGGTGGAATCGATATCCAACATGAGTTTTTTCGCATCCCGCAGGGCCTCATGCCTGGCCCGGTACAGGATATAGGCCTTGGCCGCGGCGGTTTCCCGGGCCTCGATCAGGGCGGTTTCCACCAGATCCTGGATCTCTTCTATGGCGGGAATAGAATGGGGGTGCCTGGTGGTCATCATATCCTGGATCAGCTCTTCGACCCGGGCGGTGATGCCCTGCACTGTTTTTTCGGCCTCCTCGGCATTTTTTATGCCCACCGCGGCAAAAGCCTTGGCTATGGCGTTATGGATCTTCTTTTTATCATAAACCTCCAACTCCCCCGAACGCTTCACCACGTTTTTCAACATAATCAGGATCCCCCTCCCATTTTTTGTATTTCCCGAACAAATTCGTCCAGATCAGTAAAATGCCGGTAAACCGAAGCAAACCGGATATACGCCACCTTATCCAGGGTACTCAACTTTTCCAGAACCAAATTTCCTATGACCGAGGCATCAATTTCACGGCTTCCCTTCCCCAGGATAGCTGCGGAATCTTCAATTTCATTGACCAGGCTTTCGATATTCATTTGGGAAACCGGCCGTTTTTCCAGGGCCCGTTCCACCCCCCGTTCGATCTTTTTCCGGTCAAAGGGCTCCCGCCGGCCGTCCCGTTTGACTACCATAAATTGTTTATCTTCGATCCGTTCGTAACTGGTAAAACGATACCCGCAGCCGTTACACTCCCGGCGGCGGCGGATGGCCTCACCGTTTGCCAGGGTCCGGGACTCAATAACCTTATCATCATAATTACCACAATGGGGGCAGCGCACGGGTCTCCTCAATTATAAAAAAACAGACACCAGATATAGTGCTTTATTTTAGTATACGCATTATATCACGCTATACCTTGTGTCTCAAGAGGGATAAGGGTAAAAAAAGAGAAAAATTTAAAAAAAAACAAAAAACCGGAGATTTTAATCGAAAGGATACGGTATAATAATACCGAATAATATGGTATAATAACCCCGCGTTTCAAAATTGAAGTTTTGAAACAGCCTTGGGATATTTTTTACGGGGAACTTCCTCCCCAGGATCGGGTCGTAACCACCTACTTGTTTGGGGTTTCTCCTCCTGATATGTTGTTCGTCTTATAAGGGGGTCAAATTCTGCCGGAGGTTCATGATGAAGATAGGTATTGATACCTTCGCCTGTAACGGTGGTAAATCCGGGGTGGGCGTTTATTTGACCCAGTTATTAAAGAGGATACCTCCCTCGGGTGATAGGTATGAACTGTTCGGGTGGGCTTTTGACCGTTTCGCCTACAGTGAGGTCGCCCCGGATATGGAATTTATCCCCCGGTGTTCTATCAATGGAAGTACCGCCAATTCCCTGTGGCACATGTTTAAATATCAGAAATTCGCCGAAACCCGGGGATATGACGGGTGTTTTTTCCCCGCCGCCCACCGGCAGCTTTCCTCCCGTTCATCCTTTCCGTCCATAGGAACGGTTCACGATATGGAGGCCTATTGGGGAACCCGGAAAACCAGGAAACATCTAGGGGCGATCCTCCGGGTGGTGCTGCCCAATTCCTTACGGAAGCTGGATCGTATCATCGCGGTCAGCCAATTCGTAAAGCAGGAACTGATAGATCTGGTCAGGGTTAAGGAATCCCGGATAGAGGTGATCCCCAACGGGGTAGACCTCACTGCCTTTTATCCCCGGCCCCGGAATGAGGAAAGTGTGGTACTGATTCAACCCTTTAGTTTCCGCCGCCCCTATATACTTTTTGTCTCCCGGATCGACCATCCCGTGAAAAATCATATCCGGCTGATCGAGGCCTTTGGTATTTTTAAAGAGCGGACCCGGTATCCCCACCGTCTGGTTCTGGCTGGCACCGACCGCCATGGGGCGGATAAGGTAAAGGAAGCGGCGGCTAATTCTGTCTATAAAAAAGATATCTTTTTTACCGGTTATTTCCCGGTGCAGAACCTGCCGGCGCTCTACGCCGGGGCGGATATGGTGGTGTTCCCCTCGATGTACGAGGGGTTTGGTATGGGGGTATTGGAAGCCATGGCCTCGGGGGTGCCGGTGGCCTGCGCCCGGGCAGCCTCCCTGCCGGAAGCGGCGGACCACGCCGCCCTTTATTTTGATCCCCGAAGCGCGGAAGATATGGCGGATAGGATGGTGACCCTTTCCACCAACCGGGAAATTTACCGGGAATGTCGTGCCCTGGGGCTTGAACGGGTGCAGTCCTTTTCCTGGGATCGTTGTGCCGAACGGACCCTGGCCATAATCCAGGAGATCGTGGCTCAGTAGGGGCTTCGCATCTTCCGCGGAAGTTTTTGCGGGGCCGCCCCGGTCCGGTCGTTTTTGGTCTGTTTTGGCCGTAATCCGCTTGTTTTTTGCGGATTAGGCTTGGAGATTTTGGGAAGTTTCGGGGCGGCGGATTTGGGCCGGGGCGTCCGCCGTATTCCCCCTTCAAAAAGCAACTCCAGGGCTTCATCGGCGGTTTCCACAAAATCCACCGCCACCGAGGTTCGCAGGTCCTTGTCCAGTTCCGCCCATTCGTCCCGGTTATCCGCCGGGAGCAGTACCCGTTCCATGCCGTTCCGGTTGGCCGCAAGGAGTTTTTCCTTGAGCCCGCCGATGGGAAGGATCCTTCCGGTCAGGGTGAGCTCCCCGGTCATGGCAATGCCCGGCTTGGGGGGTATCCCGCAAAGGGTGGAAAGCAGGGAAGCCGCCAGGGTTATCCCCGCCGAGGGCCCGTCTTTGGGGATGGCCCCCTCGGGAACATGGAGATGAAAATCGGTTTTTCCCACGTCGGCTACGGTAAATTTATACCGGTCCTGGGCGCTCCGCAGGTAGGAAAGGGCTATCCGGGCGCTTTCCTTCATCACGTCCCCCAGGTTTCCGGTGATAAAAAGCTCCCCGGTTCCCTCAAATTTGACGGTTTCCACCGGCAGCATGGTCCCGCCGGTTTCGGTCCAGGCAAGGCCGTAGGAGACCCCTACCCGGGCTTCCTTAAAAACCACATCTTTTTTATATTTCCGCCGGTCCAGGAGTTTTTCCAAATCCTCAGGACGGATGATTTTTTTAAATGAGTGTATGGGCCGTTCGCTTTTTTTTCCGTACTCCTTCTCCACCGCCTTCCGGGCAATACGCCGGACACAGCGGGCAATTTCCCGTTCCAGGCCTCGGACCCCGGATTCCATGGTCCAATGCCGGATTATTTCAAGGACCGCCTCGTCTTTAAAACTAATCGACGCCTGCTCCAAGCCGTTTTCTTTCAACTCCTTGGGGACGAGAAATTGCTGGGCTATGGCGAGTTTTTCCCGTTCCCCATAACCGGGGATTTCAATAATTTCCATTCTATCCAGCAGCGGGTAGGGGATCTGGTGGAGGGAGTTGGCGGTGGTGATAAACAAGACCTTGGAGAGATCATAGGGAACTTCCAAGTAGTGATCCGTAAAGGTCCTGTTTTGTTCCGGGTCCAGGACTTCCAGCAGGGCGGAAGCGGGATCTCCCCGGAAATCGCTGGAGAGTTTGTCGATCTCGTCCAGCAAAAATACCGGATTTATGGTCCCCGCCTTCCGCATGGACTGAAGGATCTTGCCCGGCAGGGATCCCACATAGGTTTTCCGGTGTCCCCGGATCTCCGCTTCGTCCCGTACCCCCCCCAGGGAGATCCGGACAAAGGATCGGCCCAATGCCCGGGCCACGGATTTACCCAGGCTGGTTTTCCCCGTTCCCGGGGGACCGACAAAACAGAGAATAGGGCCCCGGATTTGGGAATTGCCGGGGTCCCCCTCCCCGGAAGAAGCGATCAGGCAGCGGACCGCGATATATTCCAGGATCCGTTCTTTGGCTTTGTGCATATCAAAGTGATCCTCGTTGAGGATCCGCTCCGCCTCCGTAAGGTTTCCGGAATCAACGCTGGATGCTTCCCAGGGGAGATCCGATATCCATTCCAGATACCCCCGAAGGACCCCCGCTTCCGGGGATAGGGGCTGGAGCTTACGAAGCCGGGTGATTTCCTTTCTGGCCTTAAACAGTACCTCTTCCGGGGGATGCCGTTCTTCAATAGAACGTTCCAACTCGGCGAATTCATCCTCTTCCTCGTCCTTTTTTCCCAGTTCTTTATTGATTTCTTTCAGTTGTTCGTGGAGTATATATTCCCGCTGGGTTTTTTCCATGCGGCTTTTCACTTTCCCATTGATATTTTTCTGAATTCCAAAGATCTCGTTTTCTAATTCCAGGGTGTCCAGGATCGCTTCCAGGCGTTCCGTGGTGTCGGCGATGCGTAAAAGCTCAATTTTCCGTTCCACCTTTACGGCAACCGCATGGGCGACAAGATTTCCGAGGCGTTCGGGATTTTCGATTTTTTCCACCGCCGCGATGGTTTCCGTATTTATTTTTTTGGAGAGCTCCGCATATTGGACAAAAGATTTCTGAACCGTCCGGATCAAAGCGAGCATTTCAGAATCAGGCAGTTCTCCGGAAGACAGGGACCTTATCGGTTCAAGCCGTACCATGCCATGGGCGTTGAATTTTTGCACCGAGCTTATATTCGCCCGGTATTCCCCCTGCAGAACCACCCGGAAGGTATTATCCGGGAGTCTAAGGTGTTGTACTATCCTGACCACGGTACCGACCGGGTAGGTTTCCCCGGTCTCGGCGGAACCCTTGAGGCATACCGCAAACAGCCGGTGATCCCGTTTCAGGGCTTCTTCCACCGCGGCGATCCCCGTTTTATAGGTGATGAACACCGGGAGCATGGTATGGGGAAATAAAACCAATTCCCGCAGGGGGAGCAGGGGAAATTCTTCCGGCGGATTCGAATTTTTAAGAGCCGAAAGAAGCTTCATGCGCTTTTTTGAAGCGGATGAATCTCGGGCGGATCCGACTTTTCTACCACATCCTGGGTAATCACTACCCGTTTTCCCCCTTCCATGGAGGGAATTTCAAACATGATATCCGTCATAAGCCGCTCAACAATGGCCCGTAAGCCCCGGGCGCCGGTTTTTTGTTTGATCGCCGTATCGGCGATGGCGTTGATGGCCCCTTCGGTAAATTCCAGCTTTACATCGTCTATGGCTAGGGATGCCTGGTATTGTTTTACAATGGCATTCCGGGGTTCGGTGATGATCCGCCGGAGGTCTTCCCTTTTTAGCTCTTCCAGGCTCACCGTGATGGGGAGCCGGCCGATAAATTCGGGGATCATCCCAAAATGGATCAGATCGTCGGGATGGAGGGAATCATAGAGTTCCTTCAGGTTCCGTTCGGATTTTATTTTGACATCCGTTCCGAATCCCATGGGATGCTGGACCACCCGTTGTTCGATAAATTTATCCAGCCCCACAAAGGCCCCGCCGCATATAAAGAGGATGTCCGTGGTATCGATCCGGATCATCTCCTGATTTGGGTGCTTACGTCCTCCCTGGGGGGGCACCGAGGCGATGGTCCCCTCTATGATCTTAAGGAGGGCCTGCTGGACCCCCTCCCCGGAAACATCCCGGGTTATGGAAACGTTTTCCCCCTTCCGGGCTATCTTATCAATTTCATCGATATATACGATGCCCCGTTCCGCGGCGGCGATATTGCCCCCGGCATTTTGGATAAGTTTGAGGAGGATGTTCTCTACGTCTTCCCCCACATATCCCGCTTCGGTCAGGGTGGTGGCATCCACAATGGCAAAGGGCACCTTGAGCTTTTTTGCCAGGGTTTTTGCCAGCAGGGTTTTTCCCGTGCCCGTGGGGCCGATGAGAAGGACATTGGATTTTTCTATTTCCACATCATCGGGGTCCTTGGCGGGGTTTGCGATCCGTTTATAGTGGTTATACACCGCCACGGAAAGGGCTTTTTTGGCGTTATCCTGGCCTATGATAAAAAGATCCAGGTAGTTTTTTATCTCCTTGGGGGTGGGGATATCACCGGTAAACTGGGTGGAAAGATCATGATCCTCTTCGGAGAGGATCTTCCGGCATACTTCCACACATTCATCACAGATAAACACATCATTAGGCCCGGCAATAAGACGCCTGGCCATATCGGCGCTTTTCCCGCAAAAAGAGCAGGATCGCTCATATCCTCCGGAACCATTACGAAGTCGTGCCATATTTTT
This sequence comes from Treponema sp. TIM-1, assembly GCF_046533115.1. NCBI lineage: Bacteria > Pseudomonadati > Spirochaetota > Spirochaetia > Treponematales > Treponemataceae > Treponema > Treponema sp. TIM-1. Next base: position 59,705 of record NZ_JAJQRC010000004.1, on the reverse strand, counting down.
CCCTCGTTAATACCCGATCTGCCACACCGTAAGCCACCGCATCCACCGCGGCCATATAAAAGTCTCTTTCCATATCTACGGCAATTTGGGTTATTTCTTTACCCGTATGTTTTGCAAAATATTCAATCGTAAGCTTTTTGAGCCTTAAAATTTCCTGGGCCTGGATACCGATATCCCTTGCCTGCCCCTGGGCTCCCCCCCAGGGCTGGTGGATGAGTACCCGGGATGAGGGCAGGACCAGCCGTTTTCCCGCGGCCCCCGCGGTCAGGATCAAGGCCCCCATACTGGCCGCTTGTCCCAGGCATATGGTTTGCACATCGGACTTTACGTATTGCATGGTATCGTATATCGCCAGCCCGGCCGTAACGGAGCCCCCCGGGGAATTAATATAGAGGTTGATATCCTTTTCCGTATCCTGTCCATCCAGAAAAAGGAGCTGGGCCACCACCAGATCCGCGGTGATATCGTTGATTTCTCCATCCAAAAAAACGATTCTATCCTTGAGAAGCCGGGAGTAAATATCATAGGACCGTTCCCCCATTCCGGTTTGTTCAACCACTATCGGAACAAGGTTATTCATATTTTCTTTCATGATACCCATATTAACCATTATTACTCACCAGGTCCAGATAATGTTTCTCGGGGCCGGGGGTAAATTTATTTTCCTTAAAAAGGTAATCGTAGAGCTTCTGATCTTTAATCTCTTCCTTTAAATACTCCAGCATATTTTCCTGGGTATAATACTTTTTTATATCTTCCATCGAAGCATTCGTTTCCGCGGCGATGGTTTCATATTCCTTTTCTACTTCTTCATCGGAAACCGTAATACCCAGATTCTCTCCCAAGGTATCCACAATAAGTCTGCTGTGGAGGGCCTTTACGACCTCGGGCCGCCATCCATCCCGGATGGTTTCGTTACTCTGGCCGGAACGGGCCATCCTTTTTTCCAGTTCCTCCGGGGGGATATTGTAACGGCGGGCTAAATTCCGCCATCGAGAATCAAGCTCAAGACGGATCATGGATTCGGGCAGATCCACGGGGGTGGTTTCCATGATCTTTTCCAGGAGTTTGTTTACTTTAATTCCCCGGAGCCATTTTTCCATATTCCAGGTCAACCGCTCCCTGACATTGGTTTTAAGGTCCTCCAGGGTCTCGAATTTTTCATCCACATCCTGGGCAAGATCGTCGTCCAAATCGGGGAGTTTTTTCTCTTTAAGGGCCGTAAGGGTTACCCGGATTTTTTTGTGTTTTCCCGCCAATTCATCATTGTCAAAATCATCGGGATAGGTTTTCTCAATGTCCCTGGTTTCACCTTTTTTCATCCCCAAAATCTCATCGTCAAACTTAAAGAGATTATATCCCGAACCCAGGGTAAAAACAAAGTCTTCCCGGGCTGTTTCCGGCAGGGGTTCCCCGGTATCGGAAAGTTCCGAATAATTGACCGTGACCACATCGTTCTTTAGCGCCGGGGCATCATCATCTTTATCAAAAACAATGGCATTCCGTTCCCGGATGACGTCTAATTCCCGGTTAAGATCCTCCTCGGTGAGGCTGACCTGGGGAATTTCAAGCTCCAGACCCTTCCAGGTCCCTAGGGTTATTTTAGGAAAAACATCATAGGTTATGGAAAAAACCAAATCCGTGTCCAAATTCAGGGAAGGTTCATCCGATAATAGGGGAGAGGAGTAGGGGAGGGGCCGGTTTTCTTTGGGGAAATCCTCGTCCTCAAAAATATCAGCGATGGATTTTTCTATGATTCGGCCCAGGGCTTCCCCCTTCAGGGCATCCCCCAATTTCCGCTCCAATACGTCCCGCGGGGCCTTTCCCGGGCGAAAGCCCGGAATGCGTAAGGATTTGCGGTAATCGGATACCAACGCATCGTATTGGGAACGGACATCTTCCTTATCAACGGTGACGGTTAGTTTAAGACTGGAATGTTCCAGGGGGGTTACTTCTTTAGTTACGGCCACGATTTTCCTCTTGTTCCTTTAAAATATACTAATCTTTGGAAAATAATCCTAATTTAAACCGGCCTAAAAACGCCATTTCTTTAAACCAAAGCCTTTCAAAAATCCGGTTGGTTTCGGAAAAGCCTTCATAGATAAGCAAATTACTTGCAAACGAACCTCGCACAGGCGTTTACAAGATATCCCGCCTGAAGGCGGGGATGTTTATTACTTTTTTACGCCCCTTACCAGAGAAGGGATTTGGCCTCCGCAGGCTCCCGGCGATAGTAAAGCCCCTGCGAGAGAAGGGACTTGAACCCTTATGCCGAAGGCACCAGATCCTAAGTCTGGCGTGTCTACCAGTTTCACCACTCTCGCGCTTTTATAAGCCCCCTTGGCCCCCGTCAAAGGACAAATTTAACCAACCGTCCTAAGATAAGAGCAGACCCACTATTATTACGAGTTTATGTAATTAAAATAGCTCTGTCAAGGTTCAGGGGGAAAGGGACTTGAGAGATCCCAGCCGGGTTCTCTCACCAGCCCATTAACATACACCTCATGATAACGATAAGTCCGCATAACCGTCTAGGCGCCGGTTGCCACTATGTATAGAGCCCCATTACTAGCGTATATTATGCCGGGAAACACTATATACATGGATAGTATGCTATGATATCATTACGAATGAAGGAGTCACAAAAAGGTGTCCTGGACCGATTATCACGCAAAACTTGCCGCCTATGAATTGACCCGGAAATTCCCCATAGACAGCGAAAACCGGCTTGCCTCGGTTCTGGTGGATGCCCAAGTCGATCTCAATCCCCACCAGATAGACGCAGCCCTTTTTGCCTTTAATTCGCCCTTTAATAAAGGAGCCATTCTTGCCGATGAAGTCGGCCTGGGAAAAACCATAGAAGCGGGCATCATCATTTCCCAGAAATGGGCGGAACGGAAACGGAAAATCCTCATCATCCTTCCCTCAAACCTGCGTAAACAGTGGCAGGAAGAACTGGCGGAAAAATTTTTCCTCCCCTCAATCATTCTTGAAACTAAAACCTGGAAGGAGCTGAAAAAAGCGGGAATCGCACGGCCCTTTGTTTCCAATTCCATTGTTCTCTGTTCCTATCAGTTTGCCCGGAACAAGGCCAATGAAATCAAATCCGTTGATTGGGACCTCGTGGTATTTGACGAAGCCCACCGGCTGCGGAATGTGTACAAGCCGAGCAATATTATTGCCAATACCTTAAAACAGACTTTAAACGACTACCCCAAAATACTCCTCACCGCAACGCCTCTGCAGAATTCCCTGCTGGAATTTTTTGGCCTCGTGAGCATTATTGATGAACACGTTTTTGGAGACATCAAAAGTTTTAAAGAACAGTTCGTCAATGCTCCGGGACCAGCAGCATTACATACTTTGAAAAACAGAATCGCTCCCTTTTGCAAACGGACTCTGCGAAAACAGGTGCTGCCTTATATCCGTTATACCCGCCGCCTTCCCCTGCTTGAGCCCTTTACACCGGAAGAAAGCGAAGACCGGCTCTACAATCTGGTGTCCACATATTTGCAGCGTCCTAACTTGCAGGCCCTTCCGACGGGACAGCGCACCCTCATAACGCTGATTGTCAGAAAATTGTTGGCTTCCTCCAGCTTTGCCATAGCGGGAACTTTGGAAGTCATGATCCGGCGGCTGGAAGCAAAGATTGCCCATAGCGATCATGAATATGATGACGCGGCCATGGCCGCCGATGTGGAAGCCGATTATGAAGGGTTCGAAGAAACCTTTGACGAAAGGTCAAGCGAGGAATGGGACGATCAAATAAACGAGGAACCCCTGGACAACGATCAAATAGAAGCCATCAAACAGGAAATTGCCGATCTTCAATCCTACAAAGAACTGGCGGTGGGTATCACGGAAAACGCCAAGGGCAAGGCCCTGCTCATTGCGCTTGAAAAAGGCTTTGCCGAAGCAGAACGGCTGGGGGCTGCCCGGAAGGCAGTCATATTCACCGAATCCCGGCGGACCCAGGAGTACCTGTTGCGGATACTCTCCACCAGCCCCTGGGGCGACAAACTTCTCCTCTTTAATGGTTCCAACACCGATGAACGGTCAAAGGTCATTTACGAAGCCTGGGCTGTAAAGCACGAGGGAACCGACCGGATAACCGGCTCAAAATCCGCTGATATGCGGAGCGCCCTGGTTGATTATTTTAGGCACGAGGGGATGATTATGATCGCCACCGAAGCCGGGGCCGAAGGCATCAACCTGCAATTCTGTTCCCTGGTGGTCAATTACGACCTCCCCTGGAATCCCCAGCGTATCGAACAGCGCATAGGCCGCTGCCACCGTTACGGGCAAGAGCACGATGTGGTGGTGGTCAATTTTCTGAATGAAAAAAATGAAGCGGATCAGCGGGTTTATCAACTGTTGTCCGAAAAGTTCCGCCTTTTTGACGGCGTGTTCGGTTCCAGCGATGAAATACTTGGTTCCATTGAATCCGGCGTTGACTTCGAAAAACGCATAGCCGATATATATCAGAACTGCCGGAAAACCGAAGACATCCAGGCCGCCTTTGATGCCCTTCAATTAGAAATGAGTGAGGATATTGACAGTTCCCTAAAAAAAGCCCGGACAGAGCTTATCGAAAACTTTGATGACGAAGTTCGTGAAAAACTGCGGCTCTACTCCTCCTCAGCCCAGGATTACCGCAGCCGTTTCGAAAATCTGCTCATGGACATAACCCGCCATGAATTGGCCGGGGACGCAGAATTTCTGTCCGACTATTCTTTTACCCTCCGCCGCCGGCCCTTTGAAGGCGATTATCCCCTGGGCCTCTACGAACTCCCCCGGCGCAGCGGCGAAGCCCACCTCTACCGTCTGGGGCATCCCCTGGCAATGGCGGTTATCAACTCCGCCAAAACGCGGGAGTTGCAGCCTGCGGTAATCGAATTTGACCTGACCAACCACGAGGGAAGAATCTCGATCCTTGAGGAATACCAGGGCCAATCCGGGTTCTTGATCGCCGCAATGCTTACGGTAAAGGCCCTGGAACAAGACGAAGAATACTTTCTCTTTGCCGGTACTACCCGGAGCGGAAAAGCCCTTGATGACGAAGCCATTAAACGCCTCTTTACCCTTTACGGAAAAGTTCTAAGCGAACCCCCGGCCCCGGAGGAAACCGGTATCGCCGGCCTCCTCGACCAAAAGGAAAAAGCCGTTCTTGACCGCGTATCCCGGCGCAACGCCGACTACTTTGAAAAAGAAGCCGACAAACTGGACGGCTGGGCGGAGGACCTGAAACTCGGCCTTGAGCGGGAGATAAAGGATATTGACAAGCAAATAAAAGAAACCCGCCGCCTCTCGGTATCCGCCCTGACCCTTGAGGAGAAACTGCGTCATCAAAAAGAGATAAGAAACCTTGAAGCCGCCCGCAATACCAAGCGAAAGGCCCTTTTCGATACCCAGGACGACATAGACCGCCACCGGGACAGGCTGATTGAGGATATTGAAGCGAAACTCAAGGTGGAGTATAATAGGGAGACGTTGTTTGAGGTGGAATGGAGGGTAGTATGAAGTCAGCCGATGAAGAAATAGCTATTAAGGTAACTAATAAATTGCAGGAAACTGGCCAGTGGTCAAATAATTTTATAAATAAGTTTGCATCTTTTATAAAAGATGGCAAGGTTTCTTCCAGTGATATAATTTTCCTTGTTGAAACTCAGAGGGATGAGAATTGTGAAAACAAGGAAACAAAAAAATGAAAGTGCAAAAAATCACACTCTCTAATTTTCGGGGATCATCAAACAAAACGGTGGTAAATTTTGACAAATCCAAGTCGTTGTCATTGATATTTGGTGAAAATGGAACTGGAAAGTCAACTATAATTGACGCATTTGATTTTATATGCAAAAAAAAGTTCGGATCATTGGATAATTTTTCAATTAATAAATCAGCAAATAAATATATTGTAGCCTATGGAAAAAAAGCCGCAGAAAGTCTTGTTGAGTTAGAATGTGATACAGGAAAATGGCAGGCGATTTTATCTGGTGGTTCTATTGTTACCAGTCCCTCGGATGTTCCCGATGCCAATATTCTCAGAAGACCTGCAATACTTAAACTTATAGAACAGCCGCCCAGCAAACGATTTGAAGAACTTAAAACGTTTATTAGTGTCCCATTTACTGAGAAAACAGAAAATTCTTTGCGAGATGCTATTAGAGATACCGAAAGGTTATTTGATGAGTATTCTCGTGCGTTGTTACAAGCCAATGATGCTTTAGAAAACCTTTGGAAAGAAAATGGGAAAATGGGAAAATCATCTACAGAGTGGGCCGAATCACAAATCAAAACAGATATTACTCTCAATAAAACCATAGTTGATACCATTAGTTCTTTTTTATCTCTTTTTTCAAATATCGAAAATATATCGCTTTCTTTGGATACTGCTCAAAAAACTGAAGCATCTGCATTAATAGATCTTGAAAATGCATTATCAAAGAAACAAGTATTTGAAGAAGAGCAGAAGGGGCAAGATATTGCATTGCTTACATTGCTACAAGAAGCAGGAAAATACTTGGGGGATAATAAAAACTTGGATAGCTGTCCAGTGTGCGGATCGGCTCAAAATATTGATCAGCTTTCTCGAAGTATAACAGCAAGAATTCAAGGCATGAAAGAAACTGAAATCCTATCTCTTGAAATAAAGAAAGCAGAAGCTGCGCTTAAAGAAAAGCAAGCATTAAAATCTCAAAGGGAAAATGATTTTCTCAATGGATTAAAGAAGCTAATAGGATCTGTTGATATATTGGCCGAAGAAATTAAAGCAATATTACATTTAAAACCAGAATTCGTTGACAGCATATTGCTTTCTTCAGGTTTTTCTTCTGCTATTTTTATTGCTTATTTAGAATGGCATGATGTCTTTTATGACATTTATAAAAAACAATTAGAAGAGAAAAAAGATATGTTGCAGAAATCCGTTGATTTATACGGAGCTATTCAAAATCAGCTAAATGTTGTAAATGAAAAAAAGGAAATGGCAAAAATTAAAGAAAATTCGCTTTCAAAACTAACTGCTATTTTATCCATTGTAGAAAAGGAACGGAAAGATTATATTGAAAATATTCTTGAAGACATATCCCATGAGGTTTCACGATTATATGCAGAACTTCACCCTGACGAAAAGATAGGAAACCCAAGGTTTTACCTGAAGCCTAATGTGAAGAATTCGTTAGAATTTGACGCATCTTTTTATGGCGCAAATCAAATACCCCCGCAGGCTTATTATTCCGAATCACATTTGGACACACTTGGGATATGCGTATTCATTGCCTTGGCGAAATATTATAAAACCGACTCTTCAATCTTATTACTCGATGATGTTTTGACTTCCGTGGATGCTCAACATATGGATAGGTTCATGACGATGCTTCATGAACAGTCAAAAATATTTAACCAAATAATAGTTACCACCCACTATAGACCATGGAAGGATAGGTATAAATTTACAAGAAGTGCGGTTTCAAATATTGATGTGATTGAATTGGGCCCATGGTCATTAAATAACGGTATACAAATTTCTGAATTTAAGGAAGCTCTTTCTGAATTAAAAGAAATTTTAATTCAGAAAACCTTTGACAGGCAGGTTGTAGCATCAAAGGCAGGTATTATATTAGAATCAATGCTGGATTTTATTACACTCAGATATAGATGCTCCCTCCCGCGCAACGGACGTAACGAATACACACTTGGAGAACTTGTTGGAGGGATTGATTCCAAGTTGGCGAAACTGCTCACAATAAAAAAAGATGGAAAAGAAATCGCGTTGAAGCCATTATTAGATGCGGCAATAGCAAGTCAATGGATAAGAAATCAGGTAGGCTGTCATTTTAATCTGTCTGGGAGTGATATTACCGATAGCGAGGTGCGGAATTTTGCTTTATCGGTTATTGAAATTGCAGAATTGTTAATCTGCCCTAAATGTATGAATCTGCCGAAGAAGAATTCAGGTAGTTTTTGGATTTGTGGGTGTAAAGACAATCATTTAGAGTTACACCCATTAACGCAACCTGGAGTGGATCCAAGGATTGATGATGACATCTAACCCCCGTCTTGAACTAACCTGGATCGGCAAGGAAAACCGCCCCCGTCTCGAACCGCGCATTTTGCTGGAAGACCCATCCAAAAGCTACCACGCCAAGCACCGCACCGGCAAAAAAGATATCTTCGATAATCGCCTCATCTTTGGTGACAACCTCCTGGCCCTCAAAGCCCTGGAACAGGAATTTACCGGCAAGGTAAAATGCGTCTACATTGACCCGCCCTACAACACCGGCAGTGCCTTTGAGCATTACGATGACGGGATAGAACATTCAATCTGGCTTGGGCTTATGCGGGACAGGTTGGAATTGCTAAAAAAACTTTTATCAAAAGATGGATGTATTTTAGTTCAAATTGATGCCAATGAAATGGCATATTTAAAATTAATTATGGATGAAATATTTGGACGCCCAAATTTGATCAATGTTATCAATTGTAAAACAAAAATAGCAGGGGTAAGCGGCAGTCATTTGGGAAACAGTTTACAGGATAATGTTGAGTATATTTTGTTTTATGCTAAAGACGCATATCAATTTAAACTAAATGTCATTCCTCAAAAGCAACAGGAATTAATGAAATATATACAGGACATGGAAGATGATGGTAAAAGCTGGAAATATACCAGTGTAATGGAAAGCATGGATTCTGGTGAATATATCTCTGATATTATTGCTGGCAACGGAGATATTATAAGACTATACAAGCATAAAGATGTAATTGTATCATCCATAAAGCATATAGCGGATAAGTATTGCAAAGGTAATATAAGAGATACATATTATAAATATATAAACAAAATTTTTAGAACCACAAACGCTCAGACTTCTATTCGTACCAAGGTAATAGAGGCGACTAAAAATATAAAAAATGATTATTTTAGTATTGAATATATACCCACCAAAGGAAAAAATGCCGGCAGATTAACAAGGTTTTATTATAAAAACGATAACCTTATAGCATGGTTAAAAGATGTTGTTGTTAAAAACGGCAATAATTACATCAAATTGGATAACATGGGTAATCTCTGGGATGATATACAGTATAACAATCTCACAAAAGAAGGCGGGGTTCAATTTCCAAATGGCAAAAAACCGGAAGTACTTGTATCAAGGATAATTGATATGTGTACTGGAAAAGGCGACCTCGTCCTCGACTCCTTCGCCGGTTCCGGCACTACCGGCGCGGTGGCCCATAAGATGGGACGGCGCTGGATCATGGTGGAGCTGGGCGAACACTGCCACACCCACATTATTCCCCGGCTGAAAAAGGTCATCGACGGCGAAGATCCGGGGGGCGTTACCGAAGCTGCGGACTGGAAGGGCGGCGGCGGGTTCCGGTATTACCGGCTTGCGCCGTCCCTGCTGAAAAAGGACAAATGGGGCAACTGGATTATCAACAAGGAGTACAACGCACCCATGCTTGCCGAGGCGGTCTGCAAACTGGAAGGCTTTAGCTACGAGCCCTCAGATTCGGTCTATTGGATCCACGGCAGGTCCACGGAAAACGATTTTATCTACGTTACCACCGCCCACCTTACCCACGAACAGCTTGCCCTCCTGTCCGAAGACGTGGGGAGCAGGCGGACCCTCCTGGTCATGTGCACCGCGTTCCGTTCCCGTTCCGGCGGCTTTCCCAACCTGACCATCAAAAAGATACCCAACACGGTCCTTGCAAAATGCGAATGGGGACATGATGATTACAGTTTACAGGTAGAAAATCTCCCCATGGCGAAAAAGCCGATAAAGAAACAGGGAGACTTGTTTGAGGAAGATGATTGAATATGTGCTATAATATTGTTTGGTATGGGGGGAAAAATTGAAATACTATCTCGATAATTTTCGCGGATTCCAGGATACCTGTGTTGATTTAAGGGATGTAAATTTCCTTGTTGGTGAAAATTCCAGCGGCAAGACATCGCTGATAAATGCTTTGACGATAATGTCGTACTATAGATTTTGGACCGAGGCTGTTATAACAGACGAAATTGAATTTAAATCATTTAGCGATCTCCATTCCGTAAATGCGACAAGGGACTATTTTACGCTTGGTTCAATTAATAATGACAAAACGATACATGTATATTCGTTTACCAATGATGATGGTCTTGCAAACGGATTTAGGGAAATAATTTATACCGGTGATCATGAATTGTGCATTATGGCCAGAAAGCCAAAAAAAATCCTCGCGTATTTTGATACCTCCTTTATTGTCAAGATGAATGATAAATCGCTTTCAGAACTTCTTGACTATGCAGACTCTATAGATAAAAAAAACGAATGGAATGTTGATGGTTTGTATTATGGCTCGGATGTACTTGTTCCTTTTTATGAAATTAGGACCGTATTAAGATCAAAGAAAGAAGGCTCATTCCCTGTTGACTTTTTTACTAAGGCTGGTATGGATACATTTTCTATTGAAAGTTCGACATTTTTAGCGCCAATTAGGGCAAAGCCACAGGCAATTTATTCCGGCGGAAAAAAAAGCTTTTCGGCTGAAGGCAACCATATTCCATTTACAATCAAGGAATTGTTGTCTGACAAAGAATTTTATCCGGTTCATATAAAAGAAATGCTTAATGATTATGGCAAGGAAAGCGGTTTGTTCGATTCCCTTGACGTAAAACGGTTCGGAGACAATAAAACAGATCCTTTTGAATTGTTAATCAAAAAAGACAAAAGTAATTATAAAATTTCGCTTGTGGGTTATGGGGTTTCACAAATTTTACCCATAATCATGGAAATGTTACAGCTAAAAAGCGGATTATTTTCTATTCAACAACCGGAGGTTCATCTCCATCCCAAAGCGCAGTCTGCGTTTGGCGGATTTTTGTATAAGGCAGCCCGGCGCGAAGCAGAAACATTTTTTGTTGTTGAAACCCACAGTGACTACATTATCGATCGCTTCCGTTATCAGATGAAGGAGTCGGAAAACAAGGTCCCGGCACAGGTTTTGTTTTTTAAGAATGACGGAGCGCATAATATTATCACCCCCATAGAAATAAAGAATGATGGCAAATATGATACCGAAAGCGAAGCCTTTGAAGATTTTAGATCCTTCTTTATTGATGAATCATTCCGGGTGATGGAGATATAAAATGTGTATGCTGATTGACGCAAACCTTATCCCCGTCATTTTTAATAATAACAATGAAAAACATATCGTATATAAACCGGTATTGGAATGGTTTGTTATGGGAAGGGCAAAGATCGTCATCGGCGGCGGTAGATATTATCGAAACGAAATAAAAGAGCACCTTGCATCATATTTACCGGTACTGACCGAGTTAAGCCGTTTGAATAAGACTCACTGGTTCCCTGATAAAGCTGTAGACGAATTGACCATCCATATCAAGAGCCTGGAAGGTAAGTCTGATTTTGACGATCCGCATATAGTGGCCCTGTTATGCGTATCGAAGGCAAAAATATTTTGCAGCGAAGATGAACGGGCATTTCAATTCGTCAGAGATAAGAAATTTTATCCCAAGGGACAGGAAACGCCAAAAATACTCTCTTTAAAAACACATAAAGCATCCATTGAGTTGTTGAATAATGAAAATATTTGTTCCAACGGTGAGCATAAAGCCTTGCCTGTGGCCATTGTCCGGAGATTTTTGGCAAAAGTTGACCGGAGGGGTGACGCAAATGGCTGAAAAACCGGTCAATTCCATTGCCGGCCGCCTGAGCCTGCGCCGCCCCCTGACCGAAAGCCTCGGCATACTGGCGCGGGTGATTGATATTATCTCTTTGGATAAAAACGAAGATTTACAGCGGCGCTGTTCAATTATTCAGAGCGAATACCCTTCGGTAACGGACTTTGAACGGGACTTTCCTTCCCTGTGTTTTGCCATTGCCACCGGCGTTGGCAAAACCCGGCTCATGGGCGCTTTTATCACCTACCTGCACCTGAATAAGGGAATAAACAACTTCTTTGTCCTTGCGCCGAACCTTACTATTTATAAAAAACTCATCGACGATTTTACCCCCAACACCCCCAAGTATGTGTTCAAGGGCATCGCCGAATTCGCCCAGGAGCCGCCCCTGATCATCACTGGGGATAATTACGATTCCGGCATCAATGTTCAGGCGGGGCAGACCGATGCTTTTTTCAGCGGAATTCATATCAACATCTTTAATATTTCCAAAATCAATTCAGAAGTCCGGGGAGGAAAGGCGCCGCGGATCAAACGGCTTTCAGAATATATAGGCCGGAGTTACTTTGAATATCTTGCGGGGCTGCCGGACCTGGCGCTCCTCATGGACGAGTCCCACCGTTACCGCGCTTCCGCCGGTCTAAGGGCTATCAACGAGCTCAAGCCTGTCCTGGGGCTTGAATTAACCGCCACTCCTTTTATCGAATCAAACAAGGGGCCGGTGTTTTTCAAAAACATCATTTACGAATATCCCCTTTCAAAGGCCATGGAAGACGGCTATGTCAAAGAACCGGCGGTGGTTACCCAAAAGAATTTTAACCCCGCGCAATTTACCGCGGAGCAGTTGGAGCGGATTAAACTTGAGGACGGCATCCGTATCCACGAAGCGGTCAAGGTTGAACTTGAAACCTACGCCCGCCAGAACGGAAAGGAAATCGTCAAACCCTTTGTGCTGGTTATCGCCAGGGACACTACCCATGCGGCGGAATTAAAGAAGCTGATAGAATCGGATAATTTTTTCAACGGCGCCTATAAAGGCAGGGCAATACAGGTTGATTCAAGCCAGAGCGGCGAAGAAAAAGAGGAAAATGTGGAGCGGCTCCTTGCGGTGGAGAAAAACGACGAGCCCACCGAAATAGTGATCCACGTCAATATGCTCAAAGAGGGCTGGGATGTTACCAATTTGTATACAATCATTCCCCTCCGGGCCGCCAATGCCCGCACCCTGGTGGAGCAGTCCATAGGCCGGGGTCTTCGTCTGCCCTATGGCCAAAAGACCGGCGTCTCCGCGGTGGACCGTTTGAACATCATAGCCCACGATAAATTTCAGGAGATCATTGACGAAGCCAACAGCCCAAGTTCGAAAATCCATCTCCAGGCTATATATATTGATCCGGAGCATGGCCAGCAGAAAACAAAAACTGTTGTCGCTTCCTCCATTTTTTCCATGAGAATACACCCCGCTTCTCCCGCTTTCGGCACAGCGGCGGATGCGATCAAACCGCTCTATGCCAAACCCGCGGAGCAAAAATTTGCCCAGGCGGTGGCAACGGCGATACAGAACCATGAGGACGCTCCGTCATCAGCGTATCTGCTAAAGAACGATGTAATTGATATGCTGGCGCATGAAGCACAAGAGCTATATGCTCCCGATCAGGATGACTTGCCGGGCATTGTCGAAGCAATTGATTGCCGGAAAATTACCGAAGAAATAACCCGCGCCATGATCGATGGAATTATAGACATTCCCCGGATAGTGATCGTTCCAAAGGGAAACACGAATATTGAGTATAAGGGCTTTGCCCTTCAATGCGATTCCATCAAGTATCAGCCGGTCAGCCGGGATTTGCTTGTTCAATACCTGCGAACCAATGAGCGGGAAACCCTGTCGGCAATGAGCAAGAACAGTTCCGAAGAACGGCTGGAGGATTATCTTGTTAAAAACCTTGTTGATTTTGAAGATATTTCTTACGATGACCAAAGCGATCTGCTCTACGGCCTGAGCAAACAGCTAATCGCCCATCTTGGGACCTATCTCAAAACCGATGAGGATATCCGCAATGTGGTGATTTATCACCAAAAGCAACTGGCCGATTTTATTCATGCCCAGATGTTGGAACATCAAACCAAAATAGATTCTGATTTTGAAGTTACCATAAGCAGAGGTTTTACCGCCCTAAAGGAGATCGCCTTTACCGCCGATGACGGCGCCGAGCCGGTGAATTTCCGCGCCTCAAATTTTGACAAGTCAAAAATCGGCAGGATGATATTTACCGGATTCTCAAAATGTCTGTATCCCATGGTGAAATTCGATTCCGACACGGAACGTCGTTTCTCCGTTATCCTTGAGCAGGAAAGCCTCAAATGGTTCAAGCCCGCCAAAGGTCAGTTTCGGATTTTTTACCAAACCGGGAGCGATGTTTCCGAATACGTCCCGGACTTTGTCGCGGAAACCCCTGATACCATCTATATGATAGAGACAAAAGCGGAAAACCAAATGAATTCCCCGGAAGTACAAAGCAAGAAAAAGGCCGCCGAAGCATGGTGCATCTACGCATCGGAACACAATGCTCAAAACAACAGGAAACCCTGGAAATATCTTTTGATCCCCCACGAATCTGTCAAGGACAATATGACCCTTGATAGTTACCGGTAACCACCGGGGCATAAAAAAAACCGAAACCGTTATATTCCGGGCTTTTGCTGTATAAAGCGGGAAACGGGAGTTGGACCCGCGACATCGACCTTGGCAAGGTCGCGCTCTACCACTGAGCTATTCCCGCAAAAATCTCTTTTTTGCTCATTCCTTACAAAACCGTAAATTACATTCGTCTATACTATATTAAGGAGTATATTCATCTGTCAAGAGGAAATTGATCGGAAAAGTGATTTTTTTTCAAAATACCATGATTTTTGTCTATTATTGGACAGAAATAGTCCAATAATATTATCCATTTTCCGCCTCATTCCCCATAAATTGCCGGAGAAACCGGGTCGGACTTATAACCGGGACCGGTGAATGGGTAAAGTCTGTTTCATTTTGGGTAACGATATAATCCGCCTTTTCCCGTTTGGCGATAGCGGCAATCACCGCATCCTCAAAGTCAGCAATGGGGAACGTCAGAGCGGTAGTAATATCGCCAGCGGTAGTGTCGCAAATACTTATAAGTGCGGTAAGCCCTATTATCTTCTCCTTGACTTTTTGGGCGTCATGGAGACTTCGGCTGATGATGTAATACACATCGGTAACCGCTCCGGCGCTCATAAACGCTTCCAGCCTTTCCTGTCCGGCAAGTTGTATAAGTCGGTATGAATCCCGGAAAAACCCTTCCCGCTGTTCCAGAACATCTATAATAACGTTGGTATCGATGAGAACCTTCATTGACGGGACAGCCGCTCTTTTTTGGCTTCCTCAAGGCTCACGGGGTTATGGGCGGTAATCCCCACGAGGCTGTCAAGAATAGCTTGTTTGTCCCGGATCGGACTGGATAGTTTGGCAACGATTTTCCCATTTTTGGTGATGAACACATCATCTTCGGATGCGACGTTCAGATAGCGTCCTATATTCGTCTTTAATTCGGTAGCAGTTATAACCATTATAATCTCCCTATACCGGACGCTTTAATCCTATCAAAAACGTGCGATTTTGTCAATATAAAACGGTCATAATTATACGGTATTTCCTATCACCCTCTATGTCTTCAGGGTACGGGGTATTAAACCAGACTTTCGAATAAAGTCTAAAAGTAAATCGGTCTTTATAGAAGAATATCAATAGAACTTAAGCCATACCAAGCGAAGAAAATCAGGGAAAAACACCAAAATGCTACAGTTTTGTGCTACGTAGGTTCAGACAGGCTCTAACAGGATAACACTATTTTAGGCAAATACTATTGCTATTGTATTGACAATAGCAGGATTTATGGTTATCCTTATTTTAGGAGGATTTTATGACAAACGCTACGATTCAGATCCGCACCGATGCCGAAGTTAAGGAAGCGGCGGATTCCATTTTTAACCGGCTGGGGATAACCATGTCTGACGGTATCAACATCTTTCTCCGGCAGGTTCAGATTCATCAGGGGTTTCCCTTTGAGGTCCGCTTAAACCAGCAATCCTTTAGCGGAAGCAAAGCGGAAATCGTTGAGGAACGCATTGCCTATATCCGCAGTATGCACGGAAAATTTAAAGATTGCAAATTTTCCAGCGATCAGCTTTTTGAAGAGCGACGACGCGATAAGGAACGTGAAAATGCGTAATGGCTACGTTCTTGACGCTTGTGCCCTGATTGCCTACCTCAAAGACGAGGAGGGTTGGGAAGCGGTACAGGATCTACTGGAACGCGCCGGGCAAAACGAGGCAGCCCTTTTAATGAGTAAATATAATCTATTAGAGGTTTACTATGGTTTTTATAGAGAATCCGGAAAAAATCGAGCCGAACAGGTCCTTGAAATAACGGCAAATTTACCTATTCAAATTATTGAGGAATTAGACGATACCGTCTTTCGGGAGGCAGGCCGGCTCAAAGCCTCTTACGATATTTCGCTTGCGGATGCTGTGGCGCTTGGACTTGCATCGGCCAGCGAAAACCCGCTGGTGACCTCAGACCATCACGAGATTTCCGCTCTTGAAAAGGCTGAAAACATCACTATTCACTGGTTCAGATAAGCATTTATAAGTAAAGAGTAATAATAATTTGTCGTCTCCTATGCTTATATGCCAACTTGATATAAGCAATAAGTTATATATTATTACTATTGAGCCAGTTTCAAAATCCTTTAAAAGTTCAAAGACCTCCCGCAGGGAAGGCTGGGGAGCGATGATGTACTGCAGAATATCATCCGGTGAATATCCCGGTTTATCAAGGAGAGCATACAAATCGGTAATCGTTTCCCGGACCAAGGTGCAGTCTGGTATATCCTCATTCATCAGAATAGGATAGGTCCGTTGAGGGAGCAAACTTTCAGGGTATCGGATCATTAAAAAAGCTCCAGTGTTTCGGCTATCCCGGCAAGATCACAATCTTTGACAAAAAGTTTACCCTTCTGTCGGGACAGGATAAACACCGTTTCCGGTTCTTCAAAATTATAGTCAATGACATACTTCTCGCCCTTAATGTTGAGCCGGACCTTAACCGCATTCTCATAAAAGGTTATATGCGGTTCTGTAAGCGGACCTAGTCCCCGCAGTGCTTGTAGGAATGGCTCTACCTTGGCTATGGCAAGATCGGCATGGTCGTTGACGGCCTTGTACCGCCGCAAGGCGTCAATAAGGGCGTCATCCTCCGTAATCTCATTTCCGGTCGGTTTTTCCCTCGGCACGGTCAGCGCAAAAGGAATTCCGCCGCGCATTATCGACTGACGGAGGAACAGATTGATTGCCTCCGACATGGTAATACCGAGTTGACTAAAAAGCGCCGTAGACGCGGCTTTGGTCTGGTCATCGGTTCTGAACTGTATGGTCGGCATGGTTTGGCCCTCCTCACTATAAGGTACTGCCTATTGATTCAAATGTCAATACATTGTAGGTAATAGTGCAGGTATTAATGAAATCGCCATTATTATTTAAAAAAGAGTCAATACGTAATGCGTAATGTAGCACAAAAATCAAATTCAGGGTATAATAACAAGACGTATAAGAAACGCTACGGTGTCTTTGTACCCCATATTCCTACATTTTAGTAGGTTTAAGGAGAGGCTTTCTGGCTATAAATTTATGGAAGAAGTCCCCATTGTTTCCAATGCCCAAGAAGATGACTCAGCCACCATTACTATCTTTTCGCCAGAGACGCCTATATCGAGACTTGGTTTTTCCCAACGTTCTCTTAATGCCCTCACCAAAAGCGGTTACAATACTGTCGCCCTGCTTCTCACTCTAGACGAAGATGCGTTAAGGGCCATCGAGAACTTCGGCAAGAAAAGTGTAAAAGAAATTCGTATCGTTCAGGAGCGGTTACAGCGACAGACCAAAACGATGGTAGATGACCGCCTCGAAAACATGAATATTCCGGACTGTCGCTTTGTTTATACCAAGGAGATTTCTAAAAATTGGCAGGGTGTTCCTTTGACGAGTACCGCTGTTGTTATAGCGCTTATCGGTTCAACGAGGACGGAAACAGGATTGACGGTCAGGTGTGTTCTTGACGAAAACGAATATGAAACCGGTTTGAAAGTCGCGGATGATGACTTTGGCAAGATAAACATTTCCGCCGCAGCCTTTCACGGAGAGTGGAACTATACCATTTCTCCCAATAACCAAAGTGGAAATGTTATTTAGTAACATTTCCTTAGATCAACCTTGGCCGGGTACTCGGTTATGTCGATGCGGTTGGGTATTTTGGAACCCCGGGATTGCTTTCCGAAAGGCCGTTTATGCCGTTTTTTATGGCCTTTGACCAGGTATTTTATGAGATCCCACCGTCGTGAATCAGATGGGATCCCACATAGGCTTTGACCAAGGGATTAGCCAGACGGTCCTTCGCGTGGCTGCGGCGGGAGCGGTCTTCGGCCCGTCGTTGGGCTCTATTTCCCCGATATTTGACCTTGTTCCCGGGCGATAGCGATCTCCTCCCGCTCGGCGAGGGACAGATGGGTATAACATTTTTCCTGATTTGCGCTAGACTTAACCATAACGGCATTACTCCTTTTTGATGAGGTTGGGGTAAACACCATCATAAGGTTTTTGCCGTTTTTTGCAGCCCTTGTATGGGGCGGCTATAGCTACCCCATACAAGGGCTACAGGGCTAAGTGTTGCACTTCAGAGTTTATATTTCTTTTCTCCCGTCGCCATCGGTATGAATGACAATATCTTGGCCTGTACTGCTTTCCGCAGTTGTTCTCCCCGGTCATCGGTCATGTGGTCGTAGTGGTCGGTCATCTTCTCATCCAAATGACCGGTCTGGAGCCGCAGGATGTCGTCAGATACCGTTCCCCGGATGGTGCTGTTGAAGAAATGCCGGAAACCATGGAAAGACAGATTCCGTATAAAAATGGTGTTTCGCCGGGTATCTATGTCATCAAGCCGTAATGCCGTAACTTCGCTTATCCGTAAACCGGAGATGGAGACCAAAATTGAGGCGATTTTGCTGCGCTCGTCAAGCCATTCAATTCGGAATAATCCTTCCAGTTCAGCAGGTGTAAGAATACCCCGTTCCTGGGTGTCTTCACGAAGCATCGTAATACCGTCAGCGGGATTCCGGGGGAGTATTCTTAAACGTACCGCTTCCTTAAGTGGTTTTTTTATCACCTTCATTACCTGGTTGATGGTACTTTTTGAAAAGCCATTTTTGGGGTCAATATCTCGGCGGGGAAAAGAACGCATGAATTGTTCCAGTAAAACGGTTGTCACATCGCAGAGCAGGATGTCCTTAAAATAAGGCTCTATGTGGAGCTTTATTCTGGTTTTACAACAGTCTACATACCGCCTGCCGATACGTTCTCCCCGCTCAAGCCTGTCCTGAACGTAGTGGCCGTTCCAATCCCAAAAACGGTAAAGATAGGCGACAAAACCTTCCCCGGATGACATTTGCGCATTGGTTACCTGGGAATAAAAGAGTTTGATGATTTTCCCATCGTCGTGGGCTTCACCTTTCCTGATAACTTCACAATCTTCAAGTATTTGCCGATAGCCCCGATGAGGCGGTTTTTCGTTGCTCGCAGGTCCTTTTTTTGAGCTACCGACACACCTTCGGCAAGCCATTTTTATACAAGGCGGTTTGCGGCGGCTTTGGTTGTTTGACCGGTAGAACGACCACTGGTGTAGGATTGAGTCTCATCATCCCAAAAACGGACATACCAGATGGTCCGGGAACCGGTTTCCCGCTTGTAAATACTGTAAGAATTACGCGTAATTTCCTGCATTTTGAACACCTCTCACCTTCATGCTACAGTGAGTGCTACACTTAAGTATAACCATTCAAAATGCTACGGTCAACCTTTTGCTAATTCTTTACAGATAAGGAATTAACTTTGAGCCGCGCAGGGAGCGCCCTTCGTTCGCAAACATCCTTTTTGCTCACTACGGGCCGGGGTTCGACCCTGATGGCGCCATCCTTGGCGCCTTTTCCTCCCGCAGGTCGGCGGGCCGAACCCTTCGATCCCTGCGCACCGTATACAAACATAATTACTTTTAACTTTGAGCCGCGCAGGGATCGAACCTGCGACCCGCAGATTAAGAGTCTGCTGCTCTACCAGCTGAGCTAGCGGCCCAAAACACCGTCCGGAGACTGCCGCGCCGCTATCAACCCTCAAGGCCGGCAGAGTTCAAACCTGCGGCTTACGGATTCGAAACCGGCTGCCGTTAACTAGTATCTAGCCGATATTCGGACTAGTAAGGCTGTTTCAAAACCAACCGGGTTTTGAAACTCGGTACTGTTTATACACCATACAAAAAAGTCATTGATCCGTCAAGACCCTTTTAACCTATTTTGACCGTTTTTTCCGGATACGACAAAGTCCTGCCCCGGCCTATCATCACGGTCAATCCCCCTGATCCGGCAGGTTACGGGTGGCTAGAAAAAAATTCCGTATATCCTCGGTTAATTGCCGTACCGCCCGGGGCGCGGGCATGGCCCCATAGGTTTCGGGAAGTAGTTCCGCTCCCCTCCGGATGTGGTACCGGTATTTGTCCCGGTGATTGAAGGCCGTCCAGGGGTCCCGCTTCCCCAAGCCATATTTGTCATTTCCCCCGATATAAATCGGGATAATACCCCGCCCGGAACGCAGGGCCAAACGGGAAGCCCCTTTTTTTAGAACAATCTCACCGGTTCGGGGGGTACGGGTCCCCTCGGGGAAAAAGATAATGGTATTTCCCTGGTTAAGGGAATTGATACAGGCTGCCATCAGGTCCTCAAAATCAAGGGAATTGGGGATGTAGAGCTGCCGGATAACCCCCCGAACAATGGTATGGGACAGGGCCCCCCGGACAATACAATCCGCGTTGGGAATAAGGGAGATGAGCATCACCACATCCAGGAGGGATGGATGATTGGCGACGACGATTTTTGCATTAAGCCGCCTGAAAAATTCCCGGTCATCCACTACCAGTTTTACGATCCCCAACAGATCCATGAGCTTCGTAAAAAAACGAAAGGATCGGGAAACAAAAGACCGTGCATGGGTCCGGAATTTTTCCCGGGGGTGTACCCAGAGCCGTAACACCGGAAAGACCACCACCACAAGAAAGAGCGTACCTAAACCGAATATAAAAAAGGAAAACCATTTTGCCGCCACCCGGTAGATGTAGAGGGGCCGGTTAACAATTGGGGGCATGTCAGGGGGAGCCATAGGGCGCCTCCCGCTGTAGCAGGGACCGCAAAAAATTCTCCGGGGATGTCCCGTCCGCCGCTTCCAGGGGAAGGGCGCCCTCCGAGTTTCGGGAGGAGAGGATGGCCCCCAGGGCCAGGGAGCCGTTCTCCCGGGGACGGAGGGGTCCGTATTCTTCCGGCGCCGATTCATCGGCATAAACCAGGACCATGCGTTCCGTGTCACCGGCAGATACCGGGGCCGCCGCGGCCCAAAGCCCCGTCGTAAACCGCCCCTCCCCGGGATATATGGCGGTGTAGCCTGCCCGCAGGTTCAGGGCGATGGTGGCCAGGGCCACCGGGGTGTTGAACACCGACAGGGAAAAAACCGCGGGCCGCACCGTATGTTCCTCTATCAGCCCTTGATTGATCCGCAGTTGCTGGGTAATTTCTCCCCGGAATGAAAAAAACAGGATCTTCGGATCTTCCCCCGGGAGAAGGAGATCGTGGAGTACCTGAATGGTCATCCGGCTTACCAGGCTCAGGCGGCGGCGGAATAGGGGATCGGTGAACTCCAGGGCAGGACCTTCCCCCGCACCGGGGATCTCCCGGTTGTCCGCCGCCCACTCCTGCCAAAGCTCCAGGCGGTCCAGCCCGGGAGCCCAGGCGCTGAACCGGGAGACATAGAGGGGGGATACCGGGCTCATGGGATCTTCCGGTAACGGAGCAGAGAATAGTTATTGGAACCCAGATCGTGCCGGGCGGATTGCAGTTTGAACCCCGCGTTTTCCACCGCCGAATTGAGTACCGCGAAGGAGTACATTTTGCTTGAACCATTAGCCATGCAGGTAAAATAGAGGGATATCGCCCGGAGGGAATAGGCGGAGGCCTCGAACCGCTGCTTATCCAAGAGGGGTTCCAATACGTAGACATCCGTATCCGGCGACACGGCGGCCCGAATCTTCCCCATGATGATACCTATTTGCTCCGGGGAGAAACAATCCAAAAACTGGCTCATCCAGATCACCTCGGCCCCCGGGGGAAGGACGGTTCCGGCGTCCAGGATATTACCGGGATAGCAGGAGATCCGTGTCCCAAAAGCGGCGGCGTTTTTTTGGGCCACCGCGATTTGCTCCGGCAGGTCTATGATGGTAACTGCCACGTCCTGGTCATAAGCACAGCAGGCAATGGCCCATTTGGCGGTATTTCCGCCGATATCAAAGAGACGGCGGGGTTTGGTTTCAAATACCAGCGGGAGGGCTTCGGGGAAGGCGATATCCGAATAAAAATGATCAAAGTTGAACCAGCTTTCCCGGGCCCGATGGGGGAGGGAAGCGAGGGCATCGTAAATCGTGGCCCACCGGTCGCCGAATATGGAAAGCCCCCGGGGCTTACCCTCCTGTACCGATTCCTTGAGCTTAAAGGCCCCCTGGTAACACACATCATTTACAAAATTAAAATTGGCGATGGTCATATCGTCTTCCAGAAGGAACCAACCGATCTTCCCCAGGATAAATTTCTCCTCCTCAGGCGGTCCGTCGGCGGTATCGGCGCGGAGTTTAAGCACCCCCAGGGCCAGGGCCATTTCAATCAAAACCCCCACGCCGTATATCGGCAGGCCGCTTGCCGCCGCCGCTTCCTCCCGGGTCAAGCCGGTATCCCCGGCATCGGATATTTTCCGCAAAACCCCTAATTCCCGCAGGGCTCTGACCGCCTGAAAACTTATGGGGGCAAAACATATTTTTTGGGCCTCAAATTTCGCATCTACCGCCCGAATAGTATCCATTGTATAGTTTTGTATATCCATGGAACCGCCTTTATGAAGCTGGTACAAAAAATTTGCGTTTTGGCATACGCTTACCGAACAATACTATAGATTTGTCCCCTTTTTTTGTCAATTCAAGGTACCGAATACGGTCAAGTCCCCGGCCAAGGCCTTTCCGGTAAAACCCGTTCCCCAGGTCAAATTTTTGAGGAAGTCATTTGACATTGTTTCTTTTTTTAGGTATATTGAGATTTTATATATATTGAGGCTGTTTCAAGATCCGCTTGAGTTTTGAAACGGGCTTTATCCATT
Source organism: Treponema sp. TIM-1 (assembly GCF_046533115.1). Taxonomy (NCBI): domain Bacteria; kingdom Pseudomonadati; phylum Spirochaetota; class Spirochaetia; order Treponematales; family Treponemataceae; genus Treponema; species Treponema sp. TIM-1. The sequence continues at coordinate 36,691 of NZ_JAJQRC010000004.1, read as the reverse complement.
CATACTGATTTTGTGGAGGAGTAGCAGTGAGCGATCTTAAGTTACAGATAAAAGAATTGATAATCAATGCCCTGGAACTTGAGGATATAAAGCCTGAAAACATCAACAATTCGGCGCCGATTTTTGGTGAGGGATTGGGATTGGATTCCATCGATGCCCTGGAGTTGGGGGTAGCCCTGAAAAAACGTTTTGGGGTAAAATTTTCCGCGGAAAGCGCGGATAATAAAAAACATTTCGCATCGGTGGATGCGCTGGCCGCCTATATAAGCGAGGCAAGCTCCGGGAGTCCGGCCTTATGAGCAAGGACGATCTTTTCGTTATCATAAAGGATATTTTGGTTCAAGAATTTTATCTTGAACCCGCCGTGATCACCCCCGAAGCATCTTTGGCAGCGGATCTTGACCTTGATTCCATTGATGCGGTGGATCTGATTGTCAAAATGAAAGATTATACCACCGATAAGATCGAGCCGGCCCAGTTTAAAAATGTTAAAACCTTGCAGGATGTGGTGGATGTTCTCTTCCCCCTGATCAAGGTTTCATAATCATGGTTAAGGGCGCCAAAATTTTTTTGTATATCCAGGCGGTACTGTATCCCCTGGTGATGTTTTGTTGTTTGGTCTTCTTTAAACTCCCTCCGCGGGTCGTGGCGCTGTTTGTGGGTTTCATCGCCCTGGGTTATTTTTTATCGGTTTCGGCGAAAAAAAAAAGTCTCCGGGGGTTCTCTTACCGCCCGGGAGCTTACCGTCCCTGGGCGCTTCCCTCCTGCTGCTCCTCCTGGGTATCCTCTGTTTTGTAACCAATTCCGCGCTTTTTTTAAAACTTTACCCCGTATTTATTAACGGCGCCCTTTTTATTGCCTTTTCCCTTACACTCCGGCTCCCGCCGTCCATGATCTTCCGGTTTGCGGTTTTGTGGGATAAGACCCTCCGGGGGGCCCTGGCGGAAAAACGGGTGGAAGCTTATTGCCGGAAGGTAACTCTGGTCTGGTGCCTTTTTTTTATCATAAACGGGGGAATCGCGGCGGCTACTGTTTTTTTTGCCTCCGATGTCCTGTGGTCTTTATATAATGGTGGAATTTCCTATATATTTATCGGTATATTATTTGGGGGTGAATTGATGGTTCGTAAAAGGGTCGATAAAAAAATGCCCCGGGCTGTTCCCCTATCGCGGATGAGCCCCGATTCCCGTCCCGTTGATACGATACTATGCTATGACGGAACCTTTACCGGGGGGAGCTATAAAACCTGGGGAGATTTTCTTGCAGATACCGCCCGGCTGCGGCGGTTTATCGGTACCCAGGGGGTGGAAAAGTGGATCCTCCACGCCGAGGACTGCTGGTTTTTTCTGGCCGCCTTTACCGCCCTGCTCCAATGCAAAAAACAGATTCTCCTCACGGCCAATATTTCGGAGGAGTACATCGCCGAGATCCGCTTATCCGGAACCGGGGTTTTGACGGATCAGGATATGGCCGATTCCTTTTCCCTTCCCACCTTGCTGGCCTCCGTCGGCGATCCGGTCCCGCCGGAATCACCCCCGGCCATCAACCGGGACGAAACAGTGCTCATGATGTACACCTCGGGGACCACCGGGAAGCCCAAGGTCGTGCAGCAGCGGCTGACGGAATTTGAAATCGACAACGCCTTTATCCTCTCAAAATGGGGGGAGGAATTTTTGAGCCGCAAGGTCTGTTCCACCGTCAGTCAGCACCATATTTACGGGCTTCTTTTTTCTATTCTTTTGCCCTTTACCGCCGGCGTACCCTTCCGCCGTTTCCGGATAAAGTATCCTGAGGAGCTGGAAACATTAACCGACGATACGTATATGATCATCACGGTTCCCGCGTTTTTGAAACGCGCCGTGGAGGCCGCGGAACCGGAAACAAAGCGGAGTTTCCGGCTTCGTTCCCCCTGGATCTTTACCTCCGGCGGCGTCCTGGACCCGGATACGGCGCGGAAAACCGACGAGGTTCTGGGATTTTGGCCCCTGGAAGTGTACGGCAGTACCGAAACCAGCGGTATCGCCTTTCGGCAGTCCAAGAACGGCCTTGCCTGGACCCCCTTTGATAACGCCCATATAACCCTTAATGAATCGGGTTGCCTTGTGATCCGGTCCCCCTATATCAAGGACCCTGCAGGGTTTACCACCGGGGATTTGGCGGAGATCCTTCCCGACGGCTGTTTTTTCCTCCAGGGACGGGCCGACTCAATCGTTAAAATTGAGGAAAAACGGATCTCCCTGCCGGAGGTGGAAAACCGCCTCTTGCAATCCGGTCTTGTGGCCGATGCCTCGGTGCTGGCCATGGCGGATAAGCGGCAGTATCTGGCGGCGGCCCTGGTCCTAAACCCGGCGGGGATCGAAAAGTTCCGTAACACTGAAAAATATCTAATCAACCACTATTTTCGGGAGTATCTTTCACGATTTTTTGAGCCGGTGGTGATTCCCCGGCGCTGGCGGTATCTCGATGCCTTCCCCATGGATCCCCAGGGGAAGAAGAAACGGGACGAAATCCAGGCCCTGTTCGCACGGCAGGAATCGGCGGAGTCCGCGGAAGCGGTGGAGCCTGCAACGGAGCCTGGGGCTTTGCCGTCCATCCATGGGCTGTCCTGTCTGCGGGTACTGGATCAGACCGATACCTCGGTGACATTGGAGTTTGAGTTTTCTTTGGAGCTTGATTATTTTGACGGTCACTTTCCGGAATTTAAATTACTCCCCGCGGTGGCCCAGCTTGAATTGGCCGTGCGCTTTGCCGACCGGTATTTTGCCACCGGGATAACCTTGGCCGGGACCAAGCGGCTCAAATTTTCCGCTATGATCCGTCCCGGTTCCCGAGTCTTCCTGAAATTGCGGCAGGATCCTAAAAAAGGAACCTTGCATTTTACCTTTACCGGTCCTGATGACACAATTTATTCCACCGGCCTCCTACTGTTTTCCAAGGCCGATTCCCGGGAAACGGTCCCATGAGACAGGGTTATCTTATCCCGGTATACAACCATGGTAAAACAACGGGGCCGCTGGTGGAAGCATTGTTGCAGCAGTGGGACCTTCCGGTGATCCTGGTAGATGACGGCAGTGATGGGGAAACGAAGGCATACCTCGCGGATATTGCCGGGGCCTTTTCCTCGGTGGTGCTGGTGACATTGGATAAAAACCAGGGGAAGGGGGCGGCCCTGTATGCGGGTATCGACCGGGCCCGGGAACTGGGGCTTACCCATCTTTTGCAGATCGACGCCGACGGCCAGCATGATCCGGGGCAGGCGGCCTTTTTCCTGGAGGAGTCCGCGAAACATCCGGAGGCGGCGATCTGCGGTTTCCCCGTATTCGATGGATCCGCTCCCCTAAGCCGGGTCAAAGGCCGGAATATTGCCAATGTCTGGACCCGGATAACGACCCTTTCCGGGAATATTCCCGATGCCATGTGCGGGTTCCGGGTATATCCGGTGGAGACCCTGTGGCGTCTTAGCCGCCGGTACCACATGGATCCCCGGATGGGGGCGGATATTGAAATCCTGGTCCGCCTGGTCTGGTGGGGGGTTCCCCTTTTTTTCCATCCCGTCCGGGTAGTGTATCCCCCGGATGGAATTTCCCATTTTCACCTGGTTCGGGATAATATCCGGATTAGCCTGGTATTTTTCAGACTTTTTTGGGGGATGCTCCTCAGGCTGCCGATGCTGATTTACCGCCGCTTCCGGGCCCCTGGGGGGAGCCCATGAAGGCCCCGGTATTTTCGGTAAATTACTCCGGAGAATCCGCGTCCCTGCCCCGGCATTGGTCGGAGCATAAGGAACAGGCCGTGGGTTATTGGCAGGTACGGCTCCTCCTCCTCCTTTTCAGGCTGTTGCCGGTTTATTTTTTACGGTTCCTCGCCTTTCCGGTGGGTTTTTTTTATTATATTTTCTCCAAAAAAGGCCGGGATGAGTCCCGCCGGTACCTTAAAAAAGTCGCCGCCTTTAAAAGGGGGGATAAAAAACCGCCCCGGAGCCCGCTGCGGCATATTCTCGCCTTTTCAATAACCCTGGTGGAAAAGGTTGAGTCCTGGGGGGGAAAATTTTTTTTGGATCGGGTCCATTTCCATGATGATGATATTCGGGATCTGAAAAACCGGCTTGAAAGCGGGGAGGGGGCCTTCCTCATCTGTTCCCACCTGGGAAACGCCGAACTCCTGCGGGCCCTGGCGGGTTTTAACCGTACCGGAGTCTCCCGGGAGATCCCCGTAACTTCCGTGATGGAGGGATCCGTAACCGCCCATTTCAACCGGATGTTACGGGAACTGAATCCCCAATCGGAGATCCGTACCGTTGATGCGCGAAATTTCGGCCCGGATACGGCGGTTTTGCTCCAGGATCGGCTGGCAGCGGGGGAGCTTGTGGTGATCGCCGGGGACCGGACCTCAATTAACACCCGGAACAAACATTTTCTTTTTCCTTTTTTAGGGGAAGCCGCGCCTTTTGCCTATGGCCCCTTTTTTCTCGCCGCCCTGCTGAACGCTCCCGTTTATTTTGTGTTTGCCCTGCGGCGGAAGGACCTGTCCCTGAAATCGGAATACGATATGCTGGTTCGTAAAAGTACCGTCTCCTTCGACGGGCCCCGAAAAGAACGGGAGGATAGGATCCGGGAACTTGCCCGGAATTTCGCGGCAACCCTGGAGGAGTACTGTAAAAAATACCCCTATCAGTGGTATAATTTTTATGATTTTTGGGCGAAACCGGAGGACCATACCGGTGTTTAGCGGGGCAGCAGTCCCCTTCCGAATAAATTTTTCGTGAGGTGTATCCTATGAATTCCCGGAATCTGACCGCCGAAGTGGAATGTACCGTAGAATTTTATGACGTGGACCCCATGGATGTCGTCTGGCATGGTAATTATGTAAAGTATTTTGAAAAGGCCCGTTGCGTCCTGTTGAATAGGATCGGTTACGGTTACCGGGAAATGAAGGCTTCGGGATATGTTTTTCCGGTGACTGATATTTCCCTCAAGTTTATAAAACCCCTTCGTTTTGGCGACCGGGTACGGATCAAAGCGATCCTGGATGAATATGAAAACCGTATTAGAATAAAATACGAGCTTTCCCGCCCTGAAACCGGGGAAATCACCACCAAGGGAATAAGTACCCAAATGGCCTACCATATCGCCACCCAGGATTCCTGCTTTGTCTGTCCCCGGTTTTTTACCGATAAGGTAGAAACCCTATTGGCGCAGCTTGAGCCGGAGGGTTCCCCATGAGCCGTCTATGCTTCCGTCCCCTTTGCAGGATCCTCTCCGGCATCTTCCTGTTCATCGGCTTCGCGGGGAGTTCCCTTGGCGCCCAGGAGTTTTCCGAAGAGGTTTTCCGGCATCCCCTTTCCCCGGCGGCCCTGTCCCGGTACCGGGAGATAAATACGATCCTTTCGGCCCATCCCCTGATAAAGGGGGAGTTTACCCAAAAAAAGACCCTGAACCGGCTAAAACGTTCCCTGGAATCGGGGGGGACCTTTATCATTGACGCGGAACGGGGTATGGTCTGGGAAACCCTCAGGCCCTTTCCCTCCACCATGGCGGTGGGCCGGGATTATCTTATCCAGTGGAGTCCCGGGGGAAGGAAAACAAAACTCGATGCCCGGGGAAACGAAACCTTTTTACAGCTTGCCGAAACCATCAGCGCTGTTTTTTCCGGGAGTACGGAAAAGCTGCTGGATAAGTTTGATAATTATTTTATTGAGGCAGACGGAACCTGGACAGTGGGATTGGTACCCGGAGAAAAGAACCTCCGTTCCTTTGCCCGGCGGATCATCCTCCAAGGGGATTCGGTTATCCGGCAAATCACCCTCTACGAACAAAACGGAGATACCATTCACTATGAGTTATCCGGTCATATTTTTCCCGGAGCCTTAGATCCCCGTGAAATTGCCCTCTTTTCCCTTTAAGGGGAACCATTCCTTTTTCCCCGGCCTTTGGCTTCTGCTGCACCTGGGTATCGCCCTTGCCCTGCTGCTATCCCTTGTTTCAGGCGCGCCGGTAGGGGTCAACACCGATCTTTTTGCCATCCTCCCCGGTTCCGCCTCCTTAAAATCTGTGGCCGCCGCGGATAAAGTCCTGGGCTCCAGGACCGGCCGGGGGGTCTACATCCTCGTGGGGAGCGGGGATTTTGCAGAGGCCAGGGACGCCGCCCGTCGTTTGTATCAGGACCTGGCGGATTCCCCGGTTTTTGAAACTATCGCCTTCTATGTGGACGATACCCTTTTAACGCAGTTTTCAGACTACCTCCACCGGTACCGCTATGTTCTCCTGGACCGGGAGACCCGGGAGCTTCTGGAGAACGGCCAGGCCCAAACCGTCGCCGAAGAGGCCCTGGCTTCGGCTTTTGGGTCCTTTACCTTGACGAGCCTGGACACCATTGACCGGGATCCCTTTCTTTTGGCTGATCGGGGGATGAAAAACTTCCTCGCCTCGGCCCTGGTTTCAAGCGGCGGCCTTTCTCTCCGGGATGAGGTGCTTGCCGCCCGAGCGGGGGATACCTGGTATGTGCTGATCCGGGGCAGCCTTTCCTCCGGGGGGATATCCCTGACCAACGAGAAGAGCGGGGTGGAGCAAATATACGCCGCCGCCGCCGCGATCCGGCGGCAAAATCCCGCTGTGGAATTCGTCTATTCCGGGGTACCCTTCCATAGTTACGCCAGTTCCTCCGGGGCGCAGCGGGAGATATCCCTGATCAGTACCATCACCTCCCTTATCATTCTTATCCTGTTTGCCCTTGTCTTCCGCTCCCTTCTGCCCATGGCGGTAACCCTGTCGTCCGTGGGCCTTTCACTATTGGCCGCCACCGGGGCGGTGTTACTTTTCTTCCGGGAGATCCATGTGCTGACCTTCGTATTTGGCACTACCCTTATCGGCATGGGGGTGGATTATTCGGTCCATTATTTTATTCACCGGAAGGGAAATCTTGCCCTGAAAACAGGCCCCTTAATCCGTTCCCACATACGGCGGAGTATTACCATGAGTTTGGTTTCTTCGGAAATATGTTTTGCCCTGCTCCTATTTGCTCCTTTTGCCATACTCCGGCAGTTTGCGGTATTTTCGATAACCGGTTTGTTCAGTTCGTTTTTATCGGTTTTTTGTTTGTATCCTTTGTTAAAAAACCCTCCCCGGGAAAAGCGTTTTATCTTCCGGTTTTTACGGGTCCCCGGTATCACCCCCCTGACCAGGGTAGTGCTGCTTGCGGGAATAACCCTTACGGCGCTTACCATGCTCTTGAGCAATCGGGAGAAGCTGCGGGTAGAAAACAACATCGGCGGATTGTATACCATGCCGGATTATCTGGCGGAATCCGAAAGAACCGCCGCTTCGGTTTTGAACTACGGTTCGGCCCCCTGGTACTTTATCGTTTCCGGGGAAAGTCCCGAGGAAGTGCTGGAACATGAAGAAACCCTTGCCGCCGCCCTTGCCGGGGAAATCGCCGGGGGGAATCTTTCTTCTTATCTGGCTACCTCCCTCTTTATTCCGTCCGTCAAGACCCAACAGCAAAACTATGCCGCGGCAGCGGCTTTGCTTCCCTGGGCGGAGCGTCAGTTTGAGTACCTGGGTTTTCCCCCGGAGACGGTGATTGGTTTCCGGGAGGAATTTGATCGGGCCCGGGATCAATTTGTTTTTCCCGAAGGGGACCTGCTCCCCTATCTCGCGGACCTTATCGCCAATTTGTGGATAGGCCCGGTGGAGGGGCGGTATTATTCCTGTGTTTTGCCCCGGCATATAAAAAACGAGGACCGCTTTAGGGCAATCGCCGCGGAGATGGATTTTGTTTTTTTGGTAAACAAAGTTGAGGACATCAGCCGGGATCTGGACGCGCTGACCCGGACCATGCTGCTGCTTTTCACCGCGGCGTTTTTTATTGTCGCCCTGGTGATCCGGGTTTTTTATTCCCCCCGGGATACGGCGCGGATCTGCGTGGTCGCGGCCCTGGTGGTCCTGGTTACCGTAAGCTTCCTGGCCATGGCGGATATTCCCTTAAGCTTTTTTTCCGTGACCGGCCTAATTTTGGTATTCGGTCTGGGCCTGGATTATATGTTCTATATGCGGGGGTCTCCCGCTTCCCCAAGCCGGCCCTTGACGGCGCTGGCGGTTCTCCTCTCCTTTGTAACCACCGCCCTATCCTTCGGCGCCCTCAGCCTCAGCTCCTTTACGCCGGTTCATATCTTTGGCCTGACGGTTTTTATCGGCCTTTCCGCGGCCTTTATTTTGGCGATGCTTTTGAGCGGCAATTTTTCCCGAGAAAACCACCGCAGTTCAGGCTCCGTAGCGGGGTCAAGTTCGTCTCGTTCCCGGCATACCGCCAGGGAATAGGTGTTCCCGGCCGGATCCCCGGTTTCGTATAAAAAAAACTCCAGGTCCCGGCCGTCCCCGGATGCTCCGGAGAAAAAATACGCTTCCCCCGGTTCTCCCCGGTCTTGGGACGCTTCCGGCAGGATTTCCCCCCCGCTTTCCCCGTCAAAACTAAAAACCGGAGAGCGGCATAGATCAAAAACAGAAAGCCCCCGGAGCTTAAGGTACGCTTCTTTTAATACCCAGAGCCGGTAAAAAAAACAGAGCCCGTCGGCCCCGGCCGCGGCAAGAACCTCTTGTTCCGGGGGATGAAAAAAATGGGCCCCTATTTCACGGTATGCCTTTTTAGGCTGTTGGTACTGAATGTCGCAGCCGGTACGAAACCGCCTGCCCGGGAAGGAACCGAGGTAGGAAACCGCCACCGCCCGTTTCGAGTGGCTTATGCTAAAATCCGCGTGGCGATCGGCAAAATAGGGCCTGCCCCCGGTTTCGGTCAAAATAAGGCTTTCCGCTCCCTTGGTTACCTCCTCCTGTCCAAGCCCCGGGGCCTTGCTTTTTCCGGCCCGCAGGTCAAGTTCCCGGAGGATTCGGCGGCCTTTCTGCCCCCTATATTCCGGGTTTTGGTTTGACCCATAGGATAATCCCAGGTAAAATATAGCCATAATTTTTATACTAAATAACCCACTATCTTTTCTTAGCCATGAAGCTCATACCAGATTTTCATGTGATGAATAGACATCCCGGCCTTGGGATAATTCACCTTTGTTGACTGTGCTTGCGCTCCGGGGATGATTTCTGTTATAGTTTCCATAATGAGCGCATCCTGCTTTGGTCATGGTTATTCTATCTTACCAGGTTCCGCTCGCTTTTTCTATATCCTGGTATGGTTTTGCCCTAGGCTGGAAACAACCTCACAAATACTGGTTTTGGGGTAGTATGGTATGCGCATCGGTTTGCTTTTGTTGGTATTTTTATTGGTTTCCTGTGTTACTCCCCCCCCTGAATCTCCCTATGCGCCGGTATACCTCACCAAAAAGGCCTGGTATACCCTGCTTCCCCCTGGTGATATCGAGGTCCCCATGGACCTGGGTCAGCATATTACCGGAACTTATGGGGAGCAGGAATTCATCCTGGACGCGTGGACCGAAGCGGACGAGAACCGGGTAACCATGGCCTTTTTTAATACCCTGGGGGTCAGCATGGGGGATCTTTCCTTTAATGAAGGGGGGCTTTTTTTTTCATCGGCCTTCCTCCCCCCCCAGATCAGCGCCGAATATATTTTGGCGGATTTTCAGTTTTGTTTTTACCGGGCCGAGGCGGTGGCAAAGGCCCTGAAACGGGCGGGATTGACCTTTACGGTGGAAAAAGCCGTGGACGGGACCGGAGAAGTCCGAACCATATATGAGGGGAATACCCGTATCATCAGGATAGAAAAGGGGATTTCCACGGTGGTCTATACCAATTACTTCCGCCGTTACGCCTATACCCTGGAAGAGGTGCGGTGATGCCCAAACAGGCGCCGGTGTATCTTTCCGCCCCGGGACTACTCTGCTGCGCCGGTGACCGGGGGGACCGGTTCTTTGCCGCCGCCCAACAGGGGGATCGGCGGGGGATGGTCCCCTTTCCCCTTTTCGGCGGTTCCGATTCCTCCGGGGAACGGTCCTTTTGGGCGGGGCGTATCCCCGATGAGTTTTTTCCTCCCGCCGGAAATGTCCGGGAGGAGTCCCGGATCTTCCGTATCGCCGACACCGCCCTGGAACAGATCCGTCCCGAGGTGGAACAGGTTGTGGCGGCCTATGGTCCGGACCGGGTGGGGGTTTGTATCGGTTCCTGCGATAACGGTTCCGCGTTATCCTTGGAGGCTCACCGGGCCTATTTTACCACCGGCCGTTTTCCGGAAAACTATGCACTTCGTTATCAGGGGGCGGCTTATCCCGCGGAGTATATTGCCCGCCGCTTCGGCCTGGCCGGTCCTGTTTTGACGGTTTCCGTGGCCTGTGCTTCCGGCGCCGGGGCGATCAGCCAGGGGGCGGTCCTTATCCGGGGAGGGTTTTGCGACGCGGTGATTGCCGGGGGAGTCGACATCGTTTCCCAGACCGTGCTGCTTGGTTTTGATTCCCTGGAGGCGGTATCGGACGCCCCCTGTAATCCCTTTAGCAAGAACCGGAACGGGATTACCCTGGGGGAGGGGGCCGCTTTTTTTGTACTTTCCCGGGAGTTCCGGGGGGTTCCCATCACCCTCTTGGGGGTCGGGGAAAGCGCCGACGCCTTTCACATAACCGCTCCCCGGCCGGACGGCGGGGGGGCGATCCGGGCCATGAAGGATGCCCTGGCCGATGCCGGTATCGGGCCTGGGGATGTGGGGTACCTCAATCTCCACGGTACCGGAACACCCCTCAATGACGCCATGGAAGCCCTGGCGGTGGCGGCGGTTTTTCCCGATGCCGCCGCGGGTCCCCCGGTAAGCTCTACCAAGTCCATCACCGGGCACACCCTCGGCGCGGCGGGGGCCCTGGAGCTGGCCCTCTGTTGGCTGGCCTTGTCCACCGCCGGGGAGTGGCTGCCGATACCGGTCCATGTTTGGGACGGGGTATACGATGAGGATCTGCCCCTTCTTCGTTTTGCCGGCAGGGGTACCATGGTGGAGGATTTACGGATCTGTATGAGCAATTCCTTTGCCTTTGGAGGGTGTAATATCAGTTTAATTATCGGAAGGGAGGATTAGGGTATGTCCCAGGATATGGATATAGCCGGAATTATCGAAGGGGAAGAACTTTGTTCCCTGCTTCCCCACCGGGGGAAAATGTTTTTATTAAGCCGGATCAGAACCTATGACAAAAAGAAACACCATCTTTCCGCCGAATATGACATCGGTCCTGATTGCCTCTTTTACGATCCGAAATTCGGGGGAATCCCCTCCTGGGTCGGTATTGAGTGTATGGCCCAGAGTATTTCCGCCCTGTCCGGGATCATCCGCCGGGATGAGGGGAAAAATCCAAAACCCGGTTTTATTATGAGTATTTCTAATTTGGAACTGGCCGTTCCTTTTTTGTCTTCCGGTACTGTCCTGCGGACCTATGTCCGGGAAGATTACCGGCTGGATGCGGTGTTTTCGTATATGTGCGAAATGTCCGGAGAGGACCGTTCGGGTTCTTATCCCGTAGGGAGGGCGAACATGATGGTGATGGACGCGGGTGATAGTTCCCGCTGGGAAAATTTATAATATGGTTACGATGGAAAATAAAAAGTCTGTATTGATCACCGGCGCCGGTCGGGGCATAGGACGGGCAATCGCCCTGGCGGTTTCCGGCGCGGGGTACCGGGTGATAGCCCATTATCACCAAAACGAGGGGGCCGCGGAAACCCTGGCCGGGGAAATCCGTTCCCGGGGCGGAGAAGTAACCCTATTGTCCTTTGATATTGCCCGCCGGGAGGAATGCCGGGAAAAAATCGAGGCGTATATCGAAGCCGAAGGCGTGCCCTGGGGGATTGTCTGTAACGCGGGGATCAATGCGGATAATGCCTTCCCCGCCATGTCCGGGGAAGAATGGGATCGGGTGCTCCATACCAACTTGGACGGGTTTTTTAATGTCCTCCATCCCCTGATCATGCCCCTGTGCCGAAAAAAGCGGGGACGGATCATTACCCTCGCATCGGTGTCGGGGATCATCGGGAACCGGGGGCAGGTTAATTACAGCGCATCCAAGGCGGGTATTATCGGCGCCACCAAGGCTCTGGCAATGGAACTGGCGAGCCGGTCCATCACGGTAAACTGTATTGCCCCGGGGATTATCGAAACCGATATGATCCGGGACGCGCCCCTGGATATGATCATCCCCGCCATTCCCCTGGGGCGTATAGGCAGGCCCGAAGAAGTGGCGGCGTTGGCGGTATTTCTCCTCTCGGAATCCGCTTCCTATATTACCCGGCAGGTTATTTCGGTGAATGGCGGGATTGTGTAAATACCATAAGGGGGAAGGAATGAAAAAACGGGTGGTTGTTACCGGGGGCGGCGTGATAAGCGCCCTGGGTTCGGATTGGCAGACTATTTTGGCAAAACTCAAAGCGGGGAAAAACTGTGTCCGCCGGATGGACGAATGGGATAAATATCAACGGATGAATACCCGCCTCGCGGCGCCGGTGGATTTTGAGTTCCCCGAATATCCCCGAAAAAAAATCCGGAGTATGGGCAGGGTAGCCCTCCTTGCCCTGGCGGCCACTGAAAACGCCCTGTCCGTGGCGTCCTTTGCCGATTCCCCGGAGCTCTCCCAGGGACGCTGCGGCGTTGCCTACGGTTCTTCCATGGGCAGCATTGATTCTCTGCTTGGTTTTTACAGTATGCTCATCTCCAACAAGGTAAAGGATATGAACGCCACCACCTATATTAAATCCATGCCCCAGACCTGCGCGGCGAATATCGAAGTTTTTTACGGATTAACAGGCCGGCTTATCACCACCAACACTGCCTGTACCTCCGGCAGCATGTCCCTGGGTTACTCCTACGAAACCATACAAAACGGCATCCAGGACCTGATGATCGCCGGGGGGGCGGATGAACTAAGCGCCGCGGACGCCGCGATTTTCGATACCCTCTTCGCGGCCTCCGTAAAAAACGACACCCCCGGCCTGACTCCCACCGCCTACGATGCCAAACGGGACGGTCTGGTTATTGGGGAAGGGGCGGGCACGATGATACTGGAGGAGTATGAACATGCCATAAACCGGGGGGCGCGGATATACGCCGAACTGGTGGGTTTTGGTACCAATACCGACGGAACCCACATTACCAATCCCAATCGGGCTACCATGGGGGGCGCTATGACCCTGGCCCTAAAGGACGCCGGACTTTGTCCCGAGGACATCGGTTATGTGAACACCCACGGTACCGGTACCACTGCCGGGGACATCGCCGAAACCTGGGCGACCTTTGACGTGTTCCGCCGCCCGATTCCCGTGAGTACCCTGAAAAATTACATCGGTCATACCCTGGGCGCCTGCGGGTCGATTGAGGCCTGGGTTTCCATCAATATGATGAACGAAGGCTGGTTCATTCCCAACATCAATGTAACGGAAATTGATCCCCAGTGCGCACCCCTGGACTATATCGTCGGGGAAGGCCGGGAACTGGAGACCGACTACATCATGTCCAATAATTTTGCCTTTGGCGGTATTAATACGTCCCTGATTTTTAAAAAAGCAGCGGCGGTTTCAAAACCTTAGGGAAGCTCCGGAAACCCCGGCGGGGTCTCCGGAGCGCGTTTCATTTAGAAGCGTTTATTGGTTCGCGGGGGAACAGCAGGCGGTCAGGACTCCCCTAAAAACTACGGGAACACCCCCCGGATCTTCTTTGCCTTGGCCAGCTTGGAAATAGCCAGCATATAGGCGGCGATACGGAACGTGACCTGGTGTTCCTTTACGATCTCCAGGACCTGACCGAAACTGCGGATCAGGATCTTCTTCAGGGTATCGTTGATCTGGCTTTCTTCCCAGGTGAGCTCCTGGATGTTTTGTACCCACTCAAAGTAGGATACGATTACGCCGCCGGCATTGGCGAGGATGTCCGGCAGGATGATTATCCCTTTTTTGCTCAGAACGGCGTCCGCCTCCACGGTGGTAGGACCGTTGGCCCCCTCCACAATGTATTTGGCCTTCACCGAACCGGCGATGTCCTCGGTGATTTGGTTTTGCAGGGCGCAGGGAATCAATACGTCGCAGTCACTGGTCAGTAGTTCCGTATTGGAGATTTTTTTGACCCCGGCGGCGCTATACCCTTCCAGCGTTTTTTTGTGGGCATCCAGGTACGCCTGAATGTCGGGGATGTCCAGGCCATCGGCCTTATAAACACCGCCGGATACATCGCTGACTCCGACGATCTTATAGCCCTGTTCATAGAGCAGCCTTGCCGTGACTCCGCCCACGTTTCCCATGCCTTGTATCGCGACCCGGGTACCCTTTTCGGGTATATTGAAGTGTTTCAGGAGCTCCCCGGTTACGACACTTACCCCCCGGCCCGTTGCTTCGGCCCGTCCCAGGGAGCCGCCGATATCGATGGACTTACCGGTAACCACGCCGGGGACAGCATACCCGTGCAGCATACTATAGGTATCCATGATCCAGCCCATGATCTCCGCGTCGGTATTCACATCCGGTGCGGGGATATCCTTTTCCGGACCGATGATCGGCAGGATCGACGTGGTAAAACGCCGGGTCAAACGTTCCAGCTCTCCCCGGGACAGCTTTTTCGGGTCCACCTTGACCGCGCCTTTGGCGCCGCCATAGGGCAGGTTTACCACCGCGCATTTAAAGGTCATCCATGCCGCCAGGGCTTTTACTTCGTCGATATCCACTTCCTCGTGGTAACGGATACCTCCCTTACAGGGCCCCCGGCTGCTCGAATGCTGTACCCGGTAGCCTTCAAAAACCCTGATGTCGCCGTTGTCCATTTTAACCGGAATAGAAACTTTTAATTCCCGTTCGGGATATTTTATCGCTTCGTAATCATTCCGGGATAAACCAAGTTTTTGAGCGGCCGTTTCCAGAACCTGGAGCATGTTGTCGTAGGGATTGTAATTGTTTGCCATATAGTATTCTCCTTAAAAAATATATGAGGCGGTTTCAAAATGCCGGTCCGCCAGGACCATGGTCTTGAAACCGTACCTTTAGATTTAAATGAGAAAGCCCGCTGCTGCGAAAATTAGTCCGCTGATCATCCGGCCAGTTCTTCGGCCGCCCGGTAAATAGCGGTGTATACTTCATTGATATCCTCGTCGTCAAGAGCGGAAAAAGCGACCCGTAAGGTTTGTTCGTTTATCGCAATGGTTCCCACTCCGTAACCGTACAGTAATTTCTGCCGCAACGATTCCGCATCAATATTTTTGCATTTGAAACTCATGAAATAGCCGGAATTAAACGGCATGGGTTGTAACAGGGGGTGTGTTTTTTTGGCATCTACCAGGGCCCGTACCTTCTTATAGCGGGCTTCTATGATATCGCGGTAGGCGGTTTTTTCTTTTTGCAGGGTATCCCCCGGCGCGGAGTACATTTTTTGCAATAAATTTTGGACCACCGTGGACGAGCAGGAGATGGTGGAACGGATAACGGCCATGGTTTTTTTTATAAGGGCATCGTAATGGGCGCCGGATAGGTTTTTGCCCCCAAAGGTAACAAAACCGCAGCGCATACCCCAGGCAAAATCTTCTTTGGTAGCACCGTCGACTTTCGCGGCCAGTACGTTTTCATGGATATCCGCCAGATAGGCAAACAGGGACTGGGGCTCTACGTCCTCCTCAAAACGCAGGCCAAAGTAGGCATCATCACAAATTACCAGCACTTTGGCGCCCTTTTCCGCGATACCCCTGAGGATCCCGCAAATTTCTTTTGCTTCCCCCACGGTAGGGGAATAGCCGGTGGGATTATGGGGGAAATTCAAAATGATACGCACAAAACCTGTTTTTTGCGCTTCCTCGGATAAGGCCGCCCCGAGGGCGGACAGATCGATGCCGGCCTCGTTAAACATATCCACCGGCCGCAGGCGGGCATTGTGCCTTGCCTCCGCCATTAGTATATAATTATCCCAGGAGGGATTTGCCGCCATAAGGGTTTGTCCTTCATCTAAAAACAGATCCCCCAGGATGCTTACCCCCGCCGTTAATCCGGGGGTTACCACCGGCAAAGAAATGGCGGAATTTCCCAGGGCAGGATTTTTACGCCGTATTTCGGCGGCCCAAATATCCCGCAAGACCGGGAGCCCCGCCGTGGGGGCATAGGCAACAATTTCACCGGCATTCATCCCGGGCAGTTGTTTCCCCAAGGCCGGCAGCATCAGGGGCGTTTTTTGTTTGACCGCGATACCCAGGGTACCGTCCGCTAAACTGCTGAACTGTTTGGCCTCGGCGCCCTGGGCGATTATCCCCTTCGGGAAATAAAGCCGTCTTCCCATAGCGGAAAGCAGGGCCCCGGGGGTGGTGTCCTCCAATACCCTATTTAATTCCTGGGCTAATTCATGTTCCATATTTTTTACTCCTCAAGACAAAAATCGCTCGTGCGTTAAAAAAAATGGTTAGTGTCATGCGATTTTCTCCTAAATACCTTCACGAACGGCG
The DNA here is from genome assembly GCF_046533115.1 of Treponema sp. TIM-1. Classification (NCBI taxonomy): domain Bacteria; kingdom Pseudomonadati; phylum Spirochaetota; class Spirochaetia; order Treponematales; family Treponemataceae; genus Treponema; species Treponema sp. TIM-1. The sequence continues at coordinate 20,295 of NZ_JAJQRC010000004.1, read as the reverse complement.
GTTTTGCGCCGGTGCAGCAAACCGCCGGGATCGGGGGACTAATCCCATTTATTCAGATCCAGCTCCTTCATTTTTTTGGCTACGACGGTGGTACAGGCCAGGTCGCCGGTGACATTCAGGGCGGTACGGCCCATATCAAGCAGGGCGTCGATACCAAGGATCATCGCGTAGGCCCCGGCTACGATGCTGCCCGCGGTGACGGGCAGGCCCACCGAATCGAGGACGAGGAGCAGCATGATGGCCCCCGCTCCGGGAACGCCGGCGGTGCCGATGCTGGCCAGGGTGGCGGTAACCACAATGATACCCATCTGAGGAAGGGAAAAACCGTGCCCCCAAACCGAGAGGGCGATAAAGGTGGCGCAGACCCCCTGGTAGATGGCGGTACCGTCCATGTTAATCGTGGCTCCCAGGGGGAGGGAGAAGGAATAGATATCCTTGGGGACCCCCAGGTTCTCCGCCGCCTCCATGGTTACCGGCAGGGTACCGTTGGAACTGCGGGTAACAAAGGCCGTGATAAAGGGGTCCTTGGCGTCCCGGAAGTACCGTTTAATGGGCAGCCTGGCATAAAATTTTACCAGACCGCCATATACGATGATTACGTGCAGCGCATAACCGATAAAGCAGGCCGCGGTCACAATGCCGAGGCTGCCCACCACCTTGGGGCCGTTGGTGGCAAAAACGACGGCGACCAGGGAAAGGACGCCGATAGGGGCGTATTGCATAATGCCCTTGATGATCAACATCATTACCTCGGCGATGCCGTCAAAGAAATTATATAAAACCGAGGCAATTTTCTGCTTGCGTTCGTCGCCGGAGATGCGGAGGTAAGAGATGGCAATACCGACGAGCAGCGCCGCGAAGATCACCGCCAGTACCGTCTCGTTGACGATGGCCTGCATGATACTGGTGGGGACGATGGCCAGCAGGGTCGCCGAAAGCTTGGGGGCCGTGACGTCCCGGGCGGCGGCATCCGCCACATTGGCAAGCTCCGCGGAGGGACGGAACAGCCCCCCCATCACCAGGCCTATGATCACGGCCACCGCCGAGGTTACCAGGTAAAAGACGATGACCCGGATACCCACCTTGCCAAGGTTAGCCGGACTGACCGACGAGGCGCCGACAATCAAGGTAGACACAATGATTGGCATCATAATCATCTTGAGCAGCCGCACAAAAAGGTCCCCCAAAGGCTGTATCCATAGGATTTTTTCCTTAAAGATCAGCCCCAGAATAATACCCAACACCAGCCCAATCAAAATCCGGTATAATAGGTTAAAGTCAAAGTACCAACTATACCATTTTTTTGCCGAACTTTTTCCGTCCATACTCACCTCCAATAACTATAATGTAAGACTGTTTCAAAATCCACCGATCCGCAAGAACCGGCGGATTTTGAAAGACAAGGCCGGTTTCAAAACTCACCGGAATTTTGAAGCCGGTCCATGGAAAGGCTTTGGAAAAAGCGGCCCCCAGGCCGCCTTTTCCCTCTAAATCTAAGGGTACTTCAATATAGTATAAAATCAAAAATTATCACTGTCAAATTAACGGACGGGAAAATCAAAATAGATATCGGGATAGGGTTCCCGGACGAGATTATAATGCCACCATTCGTAGGGATATTGCGTAAAACCGGACTTTTCCATGGCTTCCCGTAAAATAGCGCGGTTTTGTTCCTGTTGGGGGCTTAAACCCTGGGTTACCGCGTGGGAACGGGGATCCATAAAATCAAAGATCGTCCCCATGTCTAGTTCCTGATAGGTCTGTTTATCAACCAGGGTGAGATCCACCGCGGTACCCCGGGTATGGGCGGACTTTTCCGCCACATACCCCAGTTCAAAGACCCGCGCTTTATCAATATAGGGGTAGTGGATGGGCTTCCGGCGCATATCCTGGGGATCCGCGCCCCAGCGCATAAAGTGATTTACCGCCCGCTGGGGACGGTAGGCGTCGAAAAATTTAACAAAAAACCCCCGTTCCCGTAGAATATCCGCGGCTTTTACCGCACCCCGGGCGGCTTCAACGGTCATGACCACCAGGGGGCGCTCATAACCGTCTATCCGGCAGCCCACAAAATTATCCGTACCCCCATACTTTTGATCGACGATACAATCCTCGATCAAATCGTCAATATAAACAAATCCTTCGGGAAGCCCCTCTTTAGGTATACCGCTGGTACTGATATTCATTTTTACACCCCCTGATATACTCGTTGGGGGGGCTTATGGAACAAAGGCACTGAACCACCGGGAAATAATAAGCCCCAGGGGAGTACCGATGATGTAACCCCAGAGACCGACCAGGATGGCCGAAACTACCAGCATATCGTACCCCTTGGCTACCGCCATGGCCGCCGCGGTGGAGGGCCCCCCGATATTGGCGTTGGCGGCAATGGTCAGTTCCTCAATATTTTGCTTAAACAATTTTCCGATGAGGAGGGTCCAGGCGATGTTGATAAAGGCAATCAAGCCGCAGAAAACAAAGAGCAGCGGCGCGTTAAAGATAACGTCCTTCAGGTCCGCCGGGCAGCCGATGACCACAAAAAACACATAGATAAGATAGGTGCCGATTTCCTGGGCGCCCTTGAGGTTTTCAAAAAATTTGGGGAAAAGGGAAGTAGCCACTACCGATACCACGGTGAGCATCACGTATTGGTTGCCCAAGATCAGGGCGGGAAGTCCGGCCCAGAAGCCCGCCCCTTCCCCGGGGGTCAGCACCCCCTTGAATCCGGCGGCGATTTTGGTCGCCACCGTCACAATTACAAAGGCGGTTGCCACGGTGATGGCGATATCCAGCAGGGAAATATCCTTTCTGCCCCAGAAAGCCGCCGACATGGTTTTGGCCGTATCATCCTTACCCCGCTCCTCAATTTGGGTCTGGAAAGGATGGTTATACCGTTTTTTGAAGAAGGCACTGCTGGGGATCCACAACAAAACAAAGATAACCAGGGCCATCACAAAATTGTCGGCAATAACCTCGGCGCTGAGCATGGTCTCGGAGATCTGGGTGGAACTTGCCACGGCAAAGAGGTTTACCCCGCCGCCGATATAGGAACCGGTAAGGATCCCCGCCATTTTATCCAGTTCGGGGATAAAATTCTTGAGCAGGAAAAAGGCGATGATGACCCCGATCAGGGTCCCTATGGCGCTGATGTTGAAACACAAAAACATCTTTCCCGTATCTTTGATAATGCTTTTAATATTTGCCCGGAAGAGCAGCATCGCCACCGAAAGGGGAATAAAATAATCCCATACCGCGTCATAAACCCCCGAAGCGGTAGGAATAATCCGAAAATTGACCGCTAAAATCGCAAGAATAAGGCCTATAACCGGACCGGATAATCTTTCGGCCCACTTATGACGCTGCTCCAGAAAAATCGAGATGGTAGCAAAGAGAAATAATATTGCCCATAAAACCCAGGTATCGTTTGCCTGTACTAAGGTACTCATACGCACATCTCCTTTATTGCTTGCTAAGCGATCACAAAACCGCCAATTCAGGTAAACACGACATAAAAATTTTGTCAAGGATCCGGTAAAAAAACGGACAAGCTATCCGGGACAAGCGCAGCTGTTTTTTCCCTATTCCGGCTATACATTTTTTTCCAAATTTATTACCCTCTTTTTGTCGGAGGTACTTTTTATGGATGCATTAGGATATTATAACGGAAAATGGGGTCCTCTGGATGATATGACCGTGCCGATAAATGATCGGGGGCTCTATTTTGGTGACGGGGTATACGATGCGGCGGTTTGTGTCAACCGGGTCATTTTTACCCTGGATGAACACATCGACCGGTTTTTTACCAGCGCCGGACTGTTGGAGATTAAACCCTCCTGTTCAAAGGAGGAGCTTAAAGCGCTGCTCTGCGATCTGGTTCAAAAGGTTGATAATATTCCGCTGCTGGCCTACTGGCAATGGACCCGGGGTACTTCCCGGCGGGATCATACCTTTCCGTCAGGGCCGGCGAATCTTTTGATAACCTTCAAACCGATTTCCGTTCCCGATATTTACCGGAAAATTCGCTTGATCACCTGTGAAGACACCCGTTTTCTTCATTGTAATATTAAAACCCTCAATTTAATACCCAATGTACTGGCAGCCCAGCGGGCCAAGGAGCAGGGCTGTAAGGAGGCGGTGTTCCACCGGGGGGACATCGTAACCGAGGGCGCCCATAGTAATGTGCATATTTTGAAGGGAGGGGTCTTTATCACCCATCCGGCGGACAACCTGATCCTTCGGGGCATTGCCCGTTCCCATCTGCTCGCGGCCTGTAAAAAGCAAGGGGTGCCGGTGGAGGAGCGGCCCTTTACCCTGGCGGAGTTGGTTAACGCCGATGAGATCTTCCTTTCCAGTACCAGTACCATGGGGCTCAGCGCCGAGGCGGTGGACGGCAAACCCGCGGGGGGTAAGGCGCCAGAATTACTTAAAAAACTTCAGGACGAAGTTTTTGGGGAATTCTGTGCCGCCACGGGCTGGACGGCCTGACCCGCCATGACCCAACAGGAGCTTACCGAATATAATTTGGGGAAAAGTCTGGACTCCCTGATGCACCTGGACCCCCGGGGATACGGGGTGTGTAATATCCTGTATCACGGGGCCTATAAACGGGCGGGGATGCCCCTGTCCGTCTATGGGGCCCGGCACATGATTACCCATATAATGCCGGGAAGTTTGGTTTATATCATCACCGGGTTTGTACTTCACCCGTATAACCGGGCGGAAACCGACGGCCCGCCGGGCGCCCTGGTCCTGGCCCGGGCCCTGGTCCGGGGCTTTGACGCCAAGCCCCTGCTCATTTGTCCCGAAGAAGCGGCGGCGGCCATGGGGGCGCTTCTCGAAGTAGCGGGAATCCCTTATCGGGCGGATGTGGAGGAACTGAAACACTCCCCCCCGGGGGCGGCGATCCATACCTTTACCAAGGACCCCCAGAAAGCCGCCTCCGAGGCGGAAAAACTCCTGGCCCGGGGGAGACCTTCCTATGTCATCGCCATTGAGGCCCCGGGGGCAAACGAGGGGGGGGTATACCACAACGCCCTGGGCCGGGATGTGAGCGCCCTGGAGGCAAAAAGCGACGTCCTTTTCGCGGCCCTGCAAAAGGCGGAAACCCCGAGCCTTGCTATCGGCGACCTGGGGAACGAGTGCGGTATGGGCGCCCTGAGGGATACCCTTACCCGGTACGTCCCCTATGCGGCGCCCGGGGGATGTTCCTGCGGATGCGGCGGGGGCATTGCCGCTTCCACCTCGGCGGAGGCGGTGATCACCGCCACGGTCTCCAACTGGGCCGCCTACGGGATTACCGCCGCCCTGGGCTACCTTTTGGGGAGGCCCGACCTGCTCCATACCCCGGAGCTTGAGGACCGTCTCCTGGCCGTGGCGGCGGAAAGGGGGCTGGTGGATATGTACGGCGAAGCCATTCCCGCGGTGGACGGCTTAAACAGTACCATTATTAAGTCCATAATCACCCTGATGGGCGAATGTGTTACCAACGCCCGGACCCATGAGGAAAAATGTAAAACCTGGTTTGCCAAAACCATAGCGCTTGGGTTTTTTGAAAACCCGGGATGATCATGGAGAGCCCCTATACCCCGGGGAAATTCCCCCGGATTACCCCCTGCGGTGAAAGCGCCCTGCTGGTGGAATTTGCCCCGGTAATTTCCGCCGCGGTCAACGATAGGGTTCACGCCCTGGCGAAAAATCTTGCCGCGGACCCGGTTCCTGGGATCGTGGAAACGGTCCCCGCCTATGGCTCCCTCCTCGTGTATTTTGATCTTTGCCGGGTCCGCTACCGTAAACTCCGGGGACTGCTCCGGCGCCGGATTGCCCAAGGCGGGGGGGGGAGCGTCCCGGTCAGAACCCTTTTTTTTATCCCCGTCTGTTATGCGGGGGAATTCGCCGAGGACCTGGGGGAAGTGGTTTCCCACACCGGCCTGAGTCCTGAGGAAATCATCCGGCGGCATACCGCGCCCCGGTACCGTATTTTTATGCTGGGGTTTTTACCGGGCTTTCCCTATCTGGGGGGGCTTGATCCCCGGCTGGAAACCCCCCGGCGTAAAAGCCCCCGGACCGCGGTGCCCCGGGGCGCCGTGGGAATCGGCGGGAACCAGACCGGCATCTATCCCCTGGTTTCCCCCGGGGGATGGCAGCTTATCGGCAGGACCCCGGTAAGACCCTATGACAGCCACCGGGAGGAACCGGTGTTGTACAAAACCGGAGATTTTATCGCCTTTTTTCCGATAGACCGGGAGAAATACGCGGAAATCGAAAAACAGGTCGAAGCCGGCAGCTATGAGGTGAGGCGGGAGGCCTATACCCCCCAGGAGGAGGGTCCCCCATGGGAATGAAGATCATCGGGGCCGGTCCCCTGACCACGGTGCAGGATCGGGGACGGTTGGGGTTTATGGCCATGGGTTTTTCCCCCTCCGGGGCCATGGACGATTTTTCCCTTTCCCTGGCCAATATTCTTGCGGGGAACGACGAGGGGGAGGCGGTCCTGGAGATAACCATGGCCGGTATTTCCGCGGTTTTTGACGGTCCTGCGGTGATTGCCCTGACCGGGGCGGATATAAGCCCCGCGATTGACGGGAAACCGGCGGCCATGAACCGGGCCCTGGTTGTCGGGGAGGGGAGTGTTTTCTCCTCCGCCTTTGCCCGGGGCGGCTGCCGGAGCTATTTGGCCGTGGCCGGGGGCCTGGATCTGCCCCTGGTCCTGGGGAGCCGCTCCACCAACCTGAAGGTGGGAATCGGCGGCCTTGATGGGCGGAAGCTGCAAGATGGGGATTATCTCCCCTTCCGCGCCCCCTGTTCCGCGCTGCCGGACATGGATCGGCGGGTCTATGAGCCCCCGGCGGCCGGGCCGGGTCCCCTGGTTTTGCATGTGGTCCCCGGCGTTCAGGAGGACCGGTTCTCTCCTGGGGGGATCCGGACCTTTTATACTTCGGTGTATACCCTGTCCCCGGATTCGGACCGGATGGGAATCCGCTTTACCGGTCCGCCGGTGGAATCGAAGCGGGGAACGGATATTGTCTCCGACGGTATCGCCGCCGGGGCGGTACAGATTCCCAATTCGGGGCAGCCGTTGGTCCTCATGCGGGATCGCCAGACCATCGGGGGCTACGCGAAGATCGGTACCGTTGCCGGGGCGGATCTCGCCTTTCTCGCCCAGCTTTTTCCCGGTATGCCGGTGCGGTTTAAAAGAATCTCCCTCCGCCGGGCCGAGGGGATGTATTTTCGGCGGCTTAAGGAATTGAGGGGCTTGAAAAAAAAAATCGGGGGGTGATATAAAATCCTATGGACTATGTGCATATGAGCCCCCGGGAAGCCCGAAGGCTGATCCGGGAAGGGGCCTATACCGATCAGACCTCGGGGATGTGCGCGGGGTATGCCCAGGCAAACCTCGCGGTGCTACCCGCGGAATACGCCTACGATTTTCTACTTTTTACCCAGCGAAATCCCAAATCCTGCCCGGTTTTGGAGGTAAGTGACCGGGGAAGCCGGCAGCTTCCCCTGATCGCCCCCGGCGCGGACATCGCCCGGGACATTCCCAAATACCGCCTCTACCGGGAGGGGGTATTGGAGGAAGAGAACACCGACATGTCCGCCTTTTGGCAGGACGACCTGGTGAGTTTCCTTATCGGCTGCAGTTTCTCCTTTGAATCGGAGCTCCTCGCCGCGGATGTGAGCGTCCGGCATATTGAGGAAAACCGGAATGTTCCCATGTATATCACCAATATCGATTGCGTACCCGCAGGTGTTTTTCACGGAAAGATGGTGGTCAGCATGCGGCCCCTTCCGCCGGAGCAGGTGATAAAGGCGGTGACCATTACCGCCTCCATGCCCCGGGTCCACGGCGCGCCGGTGCATATCGGGGATCCCGCCTTTATCGGCATCCGGGACATCGACAAACCCGACTTTGGGGACCGGGTTACCATCCGCGCCGGGGAGATCCCGGTCTTTTGGGCCTGCGGGGTTACGCCCCAATCGGTAATTATGACCGCGAAACCCCGGATCGCCATTACCCACGCGCCGGGACACATGCTGATTACGGACATTAAAAATACCGCCCTTAAAAATTAACCGGTTTTGTCCGGGGGTAAACGAGGGAAAAGACGATGAAGATCACGAAAATCGATCTGAACTGCGACCTGGGTGAGAGTTTCGGACCCTGGACCATGGGGCTGGACGCTGAGATTATCCCCCTCATATCCTCCGCCAATATCGCCTGCGGGTTCCATGCCGGGGACCCTCTGGTCATGGCGAAGACCGTAAAGGCCGCCCGGGAGCACGGGGTGGCGGTGGGGGCCCATCCGGGGTTTCCCGACTTGTCCGGCTTTGGCCGGCGGGACATGAAGGTCAGCGGCGAGGAGGCCAAGGCCTATATACAGTACCAAATCGGCGCCCTCAAGGCCTTTTGCGACGCCCAGAAGGTGCCCCTCGCCCATGTTAAGCCCCACGGGGCCCTGTACAATATGGCCGCCCGGGACCCGGTCCTCGCCGAAGCGATCTGCCGGGCTATTGCGGAAGTGGACCCCGGCCTTATTTTGCTTGCCCTGGCGGGGAGCGAGATGATCCGGGCCGCGGAGCGGCAGGGACTGGCCGTTGCCCGGGAGGTCTTTGCCGACCGGGCCTACGAAGAGGATGGTTCCCTGGTTGCCCGGAGCAAACGGGGGGCCCTGATCACCGACGAGGACGAGGCCCTGCGCCGGGTGGTGGGAATGGTAAAGGAAGGGCGGGTCACGGCCATCACCGGAAAAGAGATAACCCTCACCGCGGATTCGGTATGCGTCCACGGTGACGGAAATCAGGCGCTGGCCTTTGTGCAAAAAATAAACGCCCGCTTTAAGGCTGAAGGTATCGCCATTGTTCCCCTGGCAGCAATAGTGGGGAGCAGCGCTAAAAAACCAACCGGGTCTTAAAACCGCCATTTGGGATTTTCTCCATGAATTCGCTTGTTTTCTCCATTTACGGCCGGGAAATTTAGCCTGATACTGATCTAATGAAAAGCGGCGAAACGAGCGGATTCGGGAAAAGTATCAGGGTTGGCCTCTTTGGCATAGGGCTTGATACGTATTGGGATCAGTTTGCGGGACTTAAAGAACGGCTTTTGGGGTACCAAACGCAGATTGCGGAAAAAATGGCTGCCTTTGGTGTGGAAATTGTCAATGCGGGACTGGTGGATAAGCCGGACACGGCGCGGCAGACAGCGGAACTGTTTCGGGAAAAACGGGTAGAATTAGTTTTCCTCTACATTTCAACCTATGCCCTTTCCCATACGGTGCTTCCCGTGGCGATGGGGCTGGGGGTACCGTTTATTATACTGAACCTCCAGCCGGTTCCCGCCATCGACTACAAAACATTTAACGCCCTGGGAGATCGGGGCCGCATGACCGGGGAATGGCTTGCCCATTGTCAGGCTTGTTCAGTGCCGGAGATCGCTTCGGTTTTTAACAATGCGCACATTTCCTATGACATCATTACCGGCTGGCTTGGAGAGGATGCTGCTTGGAATGAGATTGGCGCATGGTGCGAAGCGGTACGGGTCAAGGCTCTGGTGCAAAATACGCGGATCGGGATTTTGGGACACTATTACTGCGGTATGCTTGATGTCTATACCGATGTAACCCGGCTGGCCGCGGTTTTTGGGAGTCATTTTGAGCTTCTGGAAATGGATACCCTTAAAACGATTTGGGATTCCGCGGGAGATGGGGAAATCGCCGAACAGCGGAAGCGTTTTGAAAATCAGTTTGCCGTTTCGCCCGAATGTGATGAGTATGAACTCAACCGTGCCGCCCGGACCTCTTTTGCCCTGGACCGGCTCGTTGAGGAAAAACGGCTCGGGGCTATGGCGTACTATTACGAAGGCAGCCCGGAGAGCGACCATGAAAACATCGTCACTTCGGTTATTGCCGGGAACACCCTGCTTACCGCTGCCGGGGTACCGGTGGCCGGGGAATGCGAAGTCAAGAACGTGGTCGCCATGAAAATTATGGATTGCTTTAGCGCCGGCGGTTCCTTCTCCGAATTATACGCCATGGACTTTAACGATGATGTGGTTCTCTGGGGACATGACGGGCCGGCGCATCCGGTGATTGCCGAAGGAAGGGTAGCGTTGGTGCCGCTTCCGGTGTATCATGGTAAACCCGGTAAGGGGCTTTCAATTCAGATGAGTGTCAAGCACGGACCGGTCACTTTTCTTGCGGTGGTTCAGGGGCCGGAAGGATCAACTTTCCTGCTCTGCGCCGAAGGGGAGTCCGTTCCCGGTCCGGTTTTGGAGATCGGCAATACCAACAGCCGTTACCGCTTTTCCGTTTCCGCCCGGGAATTTATCAACCGGTGGTCAAAAGCCGGACCGGCCCATCATTGTGCCATCGGGGTTGGACATATTGCCGGAAAGATAGAAAAGCTGGCGCGGCTTTTCGGAATAGAATGCAGGAAAATAGCATAGGGGGCAGGTGTGGCGGAAGAAAAAACAGATTATATCCTGGAACTACGGCATATTTCAAAAACCTTTCCCGGCGTTAAGGCCCTGGATGATGTACATTTTACCCTAAAAAGGGGAGAGATCCATGCCCTTATGGGGGAAAATGGTGCGGGCAAGTCCACCTTTATCAAGATCATCACCGGGGTGTACCTGTCCGATCAGGGAGATTTTCTGGTTGACGGCAAGCCGGCGAATGTTCGGGGCCCGCTTGACGCCCAAGCCCTGGGCATCGCGGCGATCTATCAGCACGTTACCTGCTTTCCGGATATAACGGTGGCCGAAAATATTTTCATGGGCCACGAAAAGACCAAGTCCCCCTTTAAGCGCATCGACTGGAAGACCATGAACCGGGAAGCGTCGGAATTACTGTCCCAGCTTGACGCGAAATTCGACGCCCGTTCCGTCATGGGAACTCTTTCCGTGGCGCAGCAGCAGATTGTCGAGATTGCCAAGGCCCTTTCCACCAATGCCCGGATCATCATCATGGATGAGCCCACGGCGCCCCTTTCCAACCGGGAAAGCGAGGATCTCTACCATATTACTGGAAATTTAAAACAAAAAGGTGTGTCCGTCATTTTTATATCCCACCGTTTTGAGGATATGTATCGTCTTGCGGATCGGGTAACGGTGCTGCGGGACGGAAAGTATATCAATACCTGGGATATCGGGGAAGTTGATAATCATACCATGGTAACCGCCATGGTGGGCAGGGAAATCGTTCAGTTCTTCCCCAAGCGGGATGTCAAAATCGGGGAGGAGGTCCTCAAAGTCGAGGGGCTTTCCCGACTGGGTTTCTTCCGGGATGTGGGTTTTTCCGTGCGCCGGGGAGAAGTATTGGCGATAACCGGCCTGGTGGGGGCTCGGCGTACCGAAGTCTGCGAGGCTATCTACGGGATTTCGGCTTATGACTCGGGGACCGTTACCCTGGAGGGCCGGAAACTAAACCGCCTTATCCCTACCCTGGCCATCGCGGAAGGCATCGGCTTTCTCCCCGAAGACCGGCTGAAGCAGGGCCTAGTACTCCGCTGGGAAATCGCCAAGAACATCAGCCTTGCGGTGCTGGATAAATTTACCCGTTTTGGCTGGCTTGACACCCGGCGGGAAAATGAAAAAGCCGGGGAAGTGGCGGACAAACTCGCGGTAAAGGCGGCAAGTGTACACGACCTGGTTTCTACCCTTTCCGGCGGAAACCAGCAGAAGGTGATCGTGGGCAAGATGCTCAATTCGGATATGAAGGTGATCATCCTGGACGAGCCGACCAAGGGCGTGGATGTGGGGGCAAAGACGGCAATCTACTCCATTATGAACGATCTGGCGGCCTCAGGATACGGGATCATTATGATTTCTTCTGAACTGCCCGAAGTGTTGGGCATGAGCGACCGGGTGGTGGTTATGCGGGAAGGGGCCGTAATGGCGATCATGGATACCGCGGAGGCTACCCAGGAAAGTATCCTCAAAGCGGCTATGGGGGAGTGATCATGGAAGCAGTGAACGCAAAAGGTTTGAAGGGGTCACCGTCCAATGTAGTCGAAAAATTCCGCGAGCTGGGCCTGGTGATATTCATTGTGGTGGTGAGCGCCGCGGTACAGGCCCGTAATCACGAATTCCTCACGGTTTTGAACATTGGGCAGATCCTCACCAATACGGCGATTTTGGGCATTCTGTCCGCCGGCATGATGATGGTCCTGCTCACCGGGGGCATCGATCTTTCCATCGGCGCTATCATGGCTTTTTCCGGCATGGTTACGGCCCTGACGGTATGGGGTAATCCCGGTATTCCGCCGGTAATATTGGTACTTGAGGGAACGGTGATAGGAGCGGCCGTTGGGTTTGTCACCGGCTTCCTCATCGCCCGCTTTTCCATACTGCCGATCATCGCCAGCCTCGGGCTTATGAACGTGATCCGGGGCCTTACCTATATGGTGAGCGGAGGCCAATGGGTCAGCGCCTATCAAATGTCGGAGGGCTTTAAGGCTTTGGCGACGGGCAGGATTCTGGGGGTGAATAATTTAGTGGTGATTGCGATAATCATCTATTTGCTATTCTACTATTTTATTACCTATACCCGCACGGGCAGGCGTATTTACGCCGTCGGTTCCAATCCCGAAGCCGCGGAAATTACGGGGCTTCCCCGGAAACGGATCGTAACCCTGGTCTATGTGCTGATGGGCGCCCTGGCCGGCCTTTCCGGGGTACTCTGGGTGGCGAAGTTCGCCTCGGCCCAGGGGGACACCGCCGCGGGCTATGAGATGAACGTTATCGCCGCCTGTGTGCTTGGCGGCGTAAGCGTCTCGGGCGGCCGGGGAAAGGTAGCGGGTCTCCTCCTGGGGGTGATCCTCTTCGGCATCCTGGCCAATGCCCTGCCCCTGATAAATGTATCCCCCTTCTGGCAGCAGGCCATACAGGGCTTGGTGATCCTCGCGGCGATCATCAGCAATGTGTTGATAAAACGGAACAATGACCGGGCCGTGCTGCGGTCCAGGGACCGGGCGTCCGCCGCGGGGACGGAAAATGAAGCGAGGAGCGCGTCATGAGCGAAAGAACGCTGGCTATTGAAAAGCCCTGGGACTGGAAACGGTTTTTCTTCCAGTGGGAATGGCTCTTGGTAGTAATCTTTGTCCTTATTCATATCATCAACAGCTTCCTGTCCCCCTGGTACCTGTCGGCGAACACCTTCCTCAGCGGGCCGATGAATTTTCTGGACAAGGCGTTCATCGTCCTGCCCATGATGCTGGTGATCATCCTGGGAAACATTGATATTTCCGTGTCTTCCAACGTGGCCCTCAGCGCGGTGATGATGGGGGTCCTCTACAACGTCGGTCTTCCCATGCCCCTGGCCATGGTCTCTGCCCTGGTTATCGGGACCATCTGTGGGGGCATAAACGGTTTACTGCTGGTAAAATTCAAGGAACTTCCGGCGATGATAGTAACCCTGTCAACCATGACGATCTACCGCGGCATTGCCTATGTGATCCTGGAAGACCATGCCTCGGGCGGGTTTCCTCCATGGTTTTCGTTCTTTGCCTGGGGTTATGTGGGGCCTGTTCCCTTCATATTGATAGTGTTTATTATCGCGGCGGTTATCTTCGGCTTGTTGCTGCACAAAACATCCTTTGGACGTTCGGTCTACGGTATGGGGAGTAACCTGCTTGCCTGCCGCTATTCGGGGGTAAAAACCGACCGGATCCTTATGATAGTTTTTCTTTTAACCGGATTTATGTCCGCCCTCTGTGCGATCTTCCTCACCTCCCGGATGGGGAGTACCCGGCCCAATGTGGCAACGGGCTATGAGCTTGACGTGATAGCGATGGTGGTTCTGGGCGGGGTAAGCACTTCCGGTGGAACCGGCCGGATCGCGGGACCCCTCCTCGCGATATTTATTATCGGGTTTTTAAACTATGGCCTGGGGCTTATCAACGTATCCGCCCAGGTAATACTGATCATTTTAGGACTGCTCCTGGTGCTTTCGGTACTGGTGATGAACCTGAGAAAGCGCTGATGGAAAGGGGTGTTTTTAGCGGAATTTTTGGGGAAACGAAAGTTTCTCACAAAATTGTTGATCCGGATGAAAAGTCTGTCCGTTAGATGGCGGGCTTTATAAAGTAGTTTTTTTAGGAGGCAAGAGATGAAAAACAGTGCAAAGAAAGTATTGTTACTTTCGGTGGTAATGGCGCTGGTATTCGCGGGGACCCTGTTCGCGAGTGGCAGCCAGGCGGCGGGTGGGAGCAATACCCATGCCTTTGTATTCAAGAGTACGGGAAACCCCTATGGTGAACGGCAGATGAGCGGTTTTGAGACCGGAATCAAGGAACAGGGCGGGACGTCGATACTGCGCGCTCCGGATCTTCCCACCGCGGAAGCCCAGATTCAGATGGTCGATCAGCTTATCGCCCAGAAGGTCGCCTCAATTTGTATTGTTGGTAATGACTTTGACGCCCTTCAACCGGTTCTAACCAAAGCCAAAAACGCGGGGATCAAGGTCTATTCCCTGGATTCCTCGGTAAATCCCGCAAGCCGCCTGACCCATGTTAACCAGGCGGACTCCGAGAAGATCGGCGTTACCCTGGTGGAAGCGGCCTACGATCTGGCCGGCGGCAGTGGCGAGATCGCCATCCTTTCCGCCACAAGCCAGGCATCGAACCAGAACCTCTGGATCGATTATATGAAGAAGGAGTTGGCAAAACCGAAATATTCCGGCCTGAACCTGGTGAAGATCGCCTATGGCGACGATCTTCGGGACAAGTCGGTTTCCGAGACGGAAGGGTTGCTGCTGAGCTATCCGAACCTGAAGGTAATCATCGCGCCTACCACCGTTGGTATTGCCGCGGCGGGAAAAGTGATCACGGACAGGGGACTCGTCGGTAAGGTAAAACTTACCGGTCTTGGACTTCCCTCGGAAATGGCCGAATACATCGACAATGGCGCCTGCCCCTATATGTACCTGTGGAATCCGATTGACGTGGGCTATCTCGGCGCTTATGTGGCTACGGGCCTCACTTCCGGCAAAATTACCGGCAAAGAGGGAGAGAAATTCTCCGCGGGACGGCTGGGCGAATACACCATTGTAAAGGCCCCCGACGGCGGCACCGAAGTACTCCTCGGTCCTCCCTTTAAGTTTGAACCTGCCAACATCAACGACTGGAAGAGCGTGTATTAAGAGAAGAAACCCTCTGAAAATTTCAGTTTTCAGAGGGTTTTGTTAATTCGATAACCCCGGCTTTGCCGGGGGACAACCGGAGGGGAGTATATGAAACGGAAAGCCTTTGTCATGCATCTGCACCCGGGGTGCGAGGCGGAATACAAGAGACGGCACGACGAGATTTGGCCGGAACTGAAAGCCGAACTCCGTAAGGCCGGGGTTTCCAATTACTCGATCTTCCTTGACCGGGAGACGAATACCCTTTTTGCCTTTCAATACCTTGCGGACGACGCTACCGACGGGGAACTGGCCCAGCAGGAGATCGTAAAGAAATGGTGGCACATGATGAAGGATCTTATGGACACCAATCCTGACGAATCGCCGGTAAGCGGGGATCTTGTCGAAGTGTTTCACCTGGATTAGGGTAGGGCGGCCCGGGCCCCAGTCTCTAGTCCCTTAGGTTAGGGGTTACCCTTTTGATCCCTTGGCCCCGCCGGAAATAAAATTCGACAGAATATCCGTTTTATAGGAATAGGAAAGATTCGCGTTCTCCCGTTCCCGTTTAAAGGCCAGGGTGATGAGGCGGTCCAGGAGTTCCCGGTAGGGGATGCCCAGGGGTTCCCATAGATAAAAGGCCAGGGAGCCGGGGATCGTGTTTACCTCGTTCACCCAGATCTGATTGGCCGCCATGTCCAAAAGAAAATCAACCCGGACCACCCCGTGGCAGCCCAAAACCTGAAAAGTTTTTTTTGCCAGTTCCCGGATGGTTTCCCGCTGTTCCCCGCTGATATCCGCGGGAAGTTTCCGCTTGGCCCCGCTCATTCCCTTGGTTCCCCCCGCGCCTTTGGGTCCTGATACATACTTGTCTTGGTAACTCAGGATAGCGCCGTTGCTTTGGGGTTCCTCACACTCCGAGGCCTCCGCGGCATCCCCATCCCCCAGGACCGCGCAGTTGATTTCTTTTAAGTTGGAAACCGCTTTTTCAACCAGGGCGGTATTGGTAAATTGAAAGGTATACTCCAAGGCGCTTTGCAGTTCCCCGGTAGTATTGGCCTTACTAATCCCGATGCTGGAACCTAGATTCAGGGGCTTCACGATGAGGGGGTAGGGGAGGGCCCCTTCAATTTCCGCGAGGATTCTCC
This sequence comes from Treponema sp. TIM-1, assembly GCF_046533115.1. NCBI lineage: Bacteria > Pseudomonadati > Spirochaetota > Spirochaetia > Treponematales > Treponemataceae > Treponema > Treponema sp. TIM-1. The sequence continues at coordinate 4,037 of NZ_JAJQRC010000004.1, read as the reverse complement.
GGGTATCTTGAAAATAGGTTTTTACAAAAAACCGGCGGCAGTCCAATACGGGGATGTTGTTGTCTTTAAGAACCGTCTTTTGAATATACTTGTCCATTCCCACTGCGGAGGCGGTAACGTCACATCCTACAAAGGGGATGGATAGGGTCTTGAGAAAACCCTGCAAGCCCCCGTCTTCGACATTGGTACCGTGGACAATGGGAAAGGCGATGTCCAGAGAAGCGTAGCGGGGATTACCGAAGCGCTTAAAGGGGTACTTCAATAAATCACAGACCCCTCCCCGGGGAACGCAGAGGACCCGTTGGCTTTTTTTTAAAAGTTCCGGGATATTCCGGTATGCTTCTATCCTAGCGATATCCTCCCCGGTATACAGGGCATCCTCCCGGGTGATGTACACCGGTATACTATCGTATTTGGTTTTGTCCAGGGCGTTGATTGCCTGAATGGCGGAAATAATTGAAATTTCGTGCTCCACGCTTCTGCCGCCGAAAAAAACACCGACCCGTATTCCCATAGTTCCCCCTAATAATTATCCGGCAGATCGTTTTCCAAAAGCACCACCTTGGATGCTCTCCCCGCCGGAATGGCGTCAATTTTTGTAAAGACCTCTTCCAAATTTTCCGCGATGTATATTTTTTCCTCCGGATACCCAACGCTTTTAAGCCCCGCCAAAATACTCCTCGCCTGCCGGGCTCCGGCGAGGATCACATAATCACAAACCGCTGCCGCCTCTATGCCGAACTGCCGGTTGTACTCATCCTCCTTATCCCCCAGTTCAATCATACCGGGGGTTACGAGAATTTTAAAGGCGTCGAACATCCCCAGGACCTGCAGGGCAGCCTTGGTCCCGCTGACATTGGCGTTATAGGAATCGTCAATGATGGTTATCCCCCTTCGGCTTAGTAACTCAAGCCGGTGGGGAACGCTCTGCAGGCGGCGGACCGCGACCACCAGATCTTCGGGCTTCACCCCCAGGTAATCGGCCGCGGCGATGGCGCCGGTAATGTTTTCCACCTGGTGGAGGCCGATGAGCTTGGTTTCAAAATGGTATTCCCCGCCGTCGGATAGGGTGATATCAAAGGCGGAACCGGCGCCGGAAACCCTGATGTTCCGGGACAAATAGTCGCAGCCCACCATTGTTCTGCCGTAGGAAACTTTTTTTTGGGCGCAGGGAGTATTCCGGATATACTCGTTCTCATAATTGAGAAAAATAACACCCCCCCCGCCCAGGGCCCGGGCAAGTTCAAATTTTGTTTTGATAATATTATCCAGGGATTTAAAAGTTTCCAGATGCTGGGGACCGATGGAACTTATGATACCGTATTTTGGATGAACGATGTCGCAGAGTTCTTTTATTTCCCCGGTTTTTTTTGCCCCCATTTCGCAGATAAAAATTTCATGGATGGGTTTAAGCTGTCCCCGGATGGTTTTGACCACCCCCATGGGGGTATTATAACTTTCGGGGGTCATGAGTACATTGTACTTGGGCGAGAGGAGCCGGTATAGAAAATATTTGGTACTGGTTTTTCCGTAGCTGCCGGTAATACCGATGACGATTAACCGGGGCATTTTTTGTAATATCTTTCGGGCATCGGCGATGTACCAACGGTTAATGGCCCGTTCCAGGGGAGCGTTGATGATGTTGGAAAGCATCACCAGCACCGGGCTGAGGAAGAAGATCGCCGCGAGGAGCAGCGCCCCGACGGCAAAGCTCCGGAAGCAGGAAAGGGTAATCCCGGCAACCACAAGGATCCCGTTGGTAACGAGCATCCGTTTAAGACGGCTGGTGTAAACCAGGGGCTTTTTCACTTTGTAGGGCTTAAAACAATGGTAGAGGACAAAAATATGCCTGAGGAGGTACCCCCGCATCCCATTCCGGGCCAGCCATTTTAGCTGGGTACCTATATCGTAGGAGTTGAGCTGAAATATGTGGTAGTCATAGAGGACCGCCGGTATATAACAACATAAAAAAACCGTGATGGGTATTAATCGTACAATAAACAGCATAATCATCTCTTGATATTTAAAAACGAGTCGAGGACCCTGCCGAAGATAAAGGGCTGATCCAAAAATGAATAATGCCCCGCCTTTTCCAGGGTCACAAGGCCCGCCTCGGGGATAAGCTCTTCCATGAGCTTCCCGTCGCTCAGGGGGGTATCCTGATCCTCCGTTCCCCATATCAACAGAGTTGGACAGGATATCCGGGGAAGGCAGGGGGTGAGGTCTTCGTTAATTATCCGGATAAAACACTCCCGCATCCGGGGGCTGGCATTCAGATAATCCGGGGAACTATGTTTTTTACGCCACCGGTCCAAAAGCCCGGGAAATTGTTTTTTTATCCCCCCAAGGGAGATAATCCGTTTTACTCCCCGGTAGAGGAGGAGCCTGACCTTTTGCCGGACGGTTTTTCGGGGCCGGATCCCCGCGCTGTTTACCAGGATGATCTTGGTAATGGTTACCGGCGGCTCCCTTCTCGCCGCGAGTTTGATGATGATCCTTCCCCCAAAGGAATGACCGATAAGGATCACCCGGCTTATCCCCCGGTGGGCCATAAAATTCACTATAAAATCCCCATAATCGTCCACCGCCCAGGCCGCCGGAGGTTCATCGCTTTGCCCAAACCCGGGCATATCCAGGGTGCAGACCCGGTAATAGGGGGTTAGGGCCTCCAAAAAAGGTTTGAAGGACAAAAAATCGGTCCCCCAGCCATGTAAAAAAAGGACCGTTTCCCCGGAACCGATGTCAAAATAATGAACCTTGATGCCAGCAATAGTTACCATTTACCTAAGTATACCATGGGATGCCGGGAGTGTTAATGACCCGGGGACATTTGCGGCTTATTCCTCAATCCCGGCATGGCATATTTCAAAAATACATCCGTTTTTGAGAAGATCCCCACACCTGTTTAGTACCCCATCTGCCGTAATTCTTCAAGGTTGTGCTGCGCATAGGCATAGCCCTTCTGGACAGCCTTTTCCCAATCCGCCCGGGCGCGGGTATAGTCCTTTTTGGCATAGTAAGCATGGCCCCGGTTATGGTACGCAATAGCGTCATTGGGGTTGATGCTGATCGCCATATTGTAATCCGTTATTGCCCCGTCCGTCTCTCCCTTGGAAGCATAGGCGATACCCCGGTTAACGTAGGCGTCCACATAATCGGATTTGAGCCGGATTGCCTCAGTGAAGTCCGCTATCGCCTCCTCCGGTTGCCCTTTTTCACGGCGGGCATTACCCCGGTCATAGTAGGCTGCGGCGAAATTAGGGTTTATCCTGAGCGCCTCGGTAAGGTCCGTTATTGCCTGGTCAAGCTCCCCTTTTTTATGGTAGAGATAGATATAAGCCCGGTTATAGTAGGCCGTGAAATGATCGGGGGCTATCCTAATCGCTTCGGTAAATTCAATTATTGCCCGGTCCGGATCTCCTTTGAGAGCGTAGGCGACACCCCGGTCAACATAGGCCTCGGTATAATCGGCCTTGATTCTGATCGCCTCATCAAAATCCCTTATCGCCTGATCCAGAGCCCCTTGGTGAGCATAGGCGCTACCCCGATCATAGTACCCCTTCGCGGCGGCAGCCTCGGCAACCGCCTGGTTTTCCCGCCGATCCACCCAGGCAGGAACCGAGGCGGTGGTTGTCTTTTTTTCCTCCTGAGCTCCTCCGGCAGAGTCCTCCTGGGCTTCGTTCTGATTCACCCAGGCAGGAACCCTAGCGGGGGTCGTCCGTTTTTCCTCCCGGGCCGTTCCGGCGGGGTCTGTCTGGGCTTCTCTTTGATCCGTCCCGGCGGAAGCCTCGGTGGTGGTAACCGGACCCGGAACTCTGACGGGAGGACCGGCAGCAATACCAAAAAAGAGGGACGCCGCCGTGAACACCGTCAACGCAAAATACAGCAAAACGAACAGCTTTTTCATCATTATCTCCTATGGACAAAAATCGGCGGAAGAACCTTAGGACCCGCGCAGAAATAACATGACCGATTGGTCATGTTATTTCCTTATTGCATAAGCAATTAGAATAAAATGCATGGCATTTTATTCTCGC